>CAZCVM010000003.1:42816-46912 GCA_964501965.1 uncultured Leptospiraceae bacterium
GAAATATTTATTCATTATGGCGCGGATTTTGTCCGGTCTTTGGCAGCAGTCAAAGACAAAATTGAAAATACCAAAATCGATAAAACATTAAAAAAATAGATAAAAAACAACAAATTTTGTTATGAAAAATTATGATTTGACATAAGTACAATTGTTCATACAAGGGTACGTATGCGATATAGTATGGCAAAAAATCGGTAATAATACACGGCAAAAGGGGAGTAAAATGTTTGAAGAAGTTGACCAAATACTACAAAATAGGGAAAACAATTTCCCAAATGACTTGATAAAAGCCAAAGATTTATTGCAAAATCTTTTGGGTGAAGAACAAGACCAGAGTCAAGAGTCTTAAAAATTAGGAGGGAGAAGCAATATGTCATATACAGTAAAGTATAAATTTCGAGATCAATGGTTATGGAAGCGCATTCGCAATGTGGTAGACGATGGCTTTGTGGTTGAGACAAGTCAATTTCCAATACGTTATTTTTTATTGCAAAATGGAGCCAAAATTGAAATACCGAGTGAAGACACTATTTTTCAATTCTGTCCTTCTGGATCAAAAAAACATCAACCAGGCATTACTTCCGTATCTCAACAACAATCCGCACAAAGTTCTCAGTCTCAAACAATATCTGCTCAAGCTGTCAAACAGGCAACCAGGCAAGAGTTGTCTCCCATGGATAAGGGAGTTGGGTATGCGAAACTTTCCGAAATATATTTTTGGTTGGGCGAATACTCTGATAATGATACAGATAAAGACTATTATTTTGGTCAAGGCGTGCAATATGGAAAAACAGCAGTGGAGCTTTTACCAAATTCAGTGCAAGCAAACCTCTGGTACGCAGCAAACATGGGTTCTCATGGCATGGTAAGAGGCATAATGTCTAGCCTTTTTTACCTTGGTCCTATAGAAAAACACGGCAACAAAGCTATGGAAATCGATGAAACTTATTTTCATGGAGCACCATTGCGTCTAATGGGCCGGTTTTATCATCAAGCACCTACTTGGCCGATCGGGTCCGGAGATACCAATAAAGCCATCCAGATATTGGAAAAAGCTGTACAAGTGGGACCGGATTTCTTGTACAATCACGTGTATCTCGCAGATGTTTATATCGCCAAAAGAAGAAAAGATGAAGCCAAACAATTATTGGAGGATGTGATAAACCGTCCGACTTCGGAAAAGTTTCCCAGGCATCATGAAATGGTGGTAAAAGAAGCGCAAACATTATTGGAAAAGCTTTAGAATATTTTCCCGCGAAAAAGAGTTGCCCGCGCATAGGTTTTGTGGTATGCGCGGGCAAATTGTACCCCCCCATTGTTTTTGAAAATGGCGAAGAAAATTGTTGAATAAAATTGCCAGTGCTTTGATGCCGGAATAGTTGAGGGTGATATCCTTTTTAACATTTAACGGAAGCACTGAATAAAAACATTTGACTATTATGCGGAAGTTGTGCCGACCGGTTCAATAAATCTTTTAGTTCGGATTGTTCCGTCACTAAATTATCTGGTCTATTTTAAGCAGTTTTGGAATATTGTGGAAAATCAATATGAGGGTTGGGATTTGGAGCAACAGATAATGTGGTCCATATTGGAAAATTTCGCTTTATTTGCGTCTTATCATATTGATTTCAGATATCAGAAAAAATCTGATTTATGGGAATCTTTTCACATGGGTGCCAAATATTATTTCTAATTAAAATAAACGACAGAAATATCGACTATTTTTTGCAAATGTCAATTGATGAATATCAGTTGTAACTACCAATGATAAATATCCATGATTAATAATTGGTTATTTTTTTTGTTCCTGCTTTTTTACAAAATCTTTGAATTTTTGTAAAGCTTTTTTGTTTCCCAATTTTTCCAATACTTTTTGCAATTTTTTTTGCTTTTCTTTATTTTTGGGTTCCTTTTTCAATTCTTTCCATAATGCGTCAGCCTGCTTTTGTAAATTTATTTTTTCATCGTTTTCTGTCTTGTTTAGGGCCCTTGCTCGTTTAGCTGGTTTTTGATCAAAATAGGAAGATATTGTTCGAGACTTTTTGTTATCTGATGATGTGGCCGCTTTATCTTTGTGGTTATCTTCAGAAAGTAATATTTCTCTTTTACCATTGGCTTGATTTATTTGAGTATTTTTTTCGTTAGAGTTTTTTTGATTGGCCTTTAGGGGACTATTTGCAGTATCAGCATGCGAAATTTTTCTTTCTTCTGGTTTTTCTTGTGATTTTCTTTCTGATTTTTTTTCTATTGTTGGGTGTATTGTTTGATTTAATTTTTCATCAAAATTTTTATCTATTTTCTTATCTATTTTCTTGTTTATTTTCTTGTTTATTTTCTTGTTTATTTTCTTGTTTATTTTTTTATCTGTGGATTGTTTTGGTGTTTGAGCTATATTCTTTTCAGGGATACTTTCTGTGACTTCTTTTTGGTTGTGTTTTTGGGAAGACATAGCAAAATCCATTTTTGTCAATGGACTTTGTTTTTGCGCACCTGTCCAATTCCAGACAATAATGACCAAAGCAGCCACAGCGGTCAATGAACCGGAAACCATGATAATATTTCTGCGCAACCAGTTTTGTAATTTTTGTGAAACGGAAAAAAAAATCGCTGTGTTCTTTTTTTCCGTTTTATCTAGCTTTGTTTGAATGAGTTTTTCGAGATTTTTTCTTTTCAGAGGGGGGAATGTGTTGACCGGTTTATTCAATTCTGTTCGCAAATCCTGGAACTGGCTATTTAGTATTTGATGTATTTGCCGTTCAGATTGAATTATTTGTAAGTCTTTCTTGCATGAAACGCAATTTTGAGCATGGATTTGCCATTCTGTATCTATGGGCGCATCTATCTCATTTTTCCACTGCTGAATATTATTTTTATATTTTTTACATGCCATAATATTTAACTTACCGCAAAAAATGATTGCAAAGAATCAAGTAAAAATTCTATACTAAGAACATTTATTCAATCAAGGCCTCTATACCAATTTTTGCCAATTCTTTACGCAATTGCGTGCGGGCTAAACTCAAACGAGATTTGACTGTTCCGTCTGGAATACCTAAGAGCTCTGATATTTCCTGGGTTGTCATATTTTCATAGTACTTCAAGGTTACAGCTGCCCGCAAATCAGGTTTTAATGTTTGAATCATGGTCATTAGACGTTGTGACTGATCAGACAGTTCAAGATTTTTTTCTGGTGTTTCCCTTTGATCTATGACATCCATTTCCTGCAAACTATTGTTTTTTGTGTGCAAGGTGATCGTTTTGGGCTGGCGTTTTTGTTTTCGTAAACGGTCATAGCAATGGTTTATCAGAATTCTCACGATCCAGGTATATAAGGCAGAGTTGCCCTGAAATTGATGTATTTTATCTGCTGCACGCAAAATTGTCTCTTGGACCGCATCTTCTGATTCCTCAGCATTGCCCAAAATATTGAAAGCCAGATGGTACAATCGATCCCAATAAGGCGATATTTGAGATAGAAATTCGTTGCTATTCATTTTTTTTATCCAACAAGGCCAGACAATGTTTCAATACTACATCCGGCTCTATTTCTACCATGCAGCGAAAATGACCTTGCGGACATTGGTTGGAGCCATGACTTTTGCATGGATGACAATACAAATTTTTGTTTTCTAAAATGACATCCTGCTCTCTATAAGGCGCAAAACCAAAAATAGGGGAAGTTGCACCAAACAAAGCAATCACAGGAGTTTGCATCGCGTTAGCTATATGCAGCGGCGCGCTATCATTGCAAACCAATAAATCACAATACCTCAAAACCGCTGCAGAATCCAATAGGGAAGCTTTGCCAGCAATATGGATAGCGGAACTATTGCCCTGGATGCGTAAACACAAATCCTCATCTTCCGGGCCGCCCATCAATACCACAGAAATACCTTTTTCGATCAGTTTATTTGTTAAATTGAAAAAATGCTTTTCAGGCCATTTTTTAGTAAACCAGACTGAACCAGGGGCAATGCACACAATCGGCGCATGGGATCGATCAAATGAAGAATTATTTTTTTTTGTAAGCAAAGAAGATAAAAGAGCCCGCCCGGTTTCTTGATTTTTTTTTGTCGGAAAAAGCTCAGTGCGC
>CAZCVM010000004.1:0-43546 GCA_964501965.1 uncultured Leptospiraceae bacterium
TGATACTGTGATAGGCGATACATCGATTTTTATTTCACCTGGGTATATTTTTCAGTCCGTTGATGCGTTGATCACAAATTTTCATACTCCTCAGTCAACTCTGTTGATGCTTATCAGTGCTTTTTATGACAGGAAAAAAATATTGCAAACCTATCAGATTGCCAAAGAAAAAAAATATCGGTTTTTTTCTTATGGTGATGCCATGTTCCTGGTTTAGTTTTGAAAAAAATCATTCTTTCCAGGATATATATCGAAAACCGATCCCAATTGACAAATAAAAACTATCTATCCATTCCCGTGATGGATATTGCCCAGGAAAGTTGAATTGTAGATTTCTGATTCGTGTATCCATTTGCAGGCTTACGCGCTCACCCAAATAAAAACGATTGCCCAGACCAATACTCCAGGCCCCGGTTCTGATTCTTGTGTTGATTCCTGATGCCCATAAGTCATAGATGCCCCAGGAAATATTGAGATACAAAGAATATGAGTCTTTGTACATAAATGCTGGAATATGGTATCTCCAGGAAAAACGGTAGCCCCATAAAATGTGCGCCATATAATCAGTGTCTTTTTTGTACCACATCTGTTCGATAGAAAAAACCAATTCGCTGGTGCGGCTCAATCGGGTCTGATGTTCGAGCATATAACCATAAGAATTTTTTTTCTTGATTGGTAAAAAATGAGTGTTGTAGCTATTGTAGGCCCAAGAACCCTGAATCAAAATACTGTTTCCTAAAGGAGTATGGTGATGGGTCTGATTGTTTTCTGGAGTTTTATCCGCTGCGAAAATAGATGCGCTGTTTAAGAAAATAATAAAAATAGTAAATAAAAACCAAAAAACAAGGTGTCCGCAAAACATTTTTGTTAGATTTTTGTAAAAAAAATGGCAGTTGTTGTCTATTTTTTTTTTCATAAAGTATATCCTTTTATTGTAAACATTTTGTTTTTCAGTTGTTTGTGGAATGTTTTTTGATTCTTTATGTGTGCATTAGTTTTTCAACATCTATTTTGCGTCCAGCTATGACAAGCATATCGCCTTTTTGTATTTTGTAGTCAGGGGAAGGTACGATGTGGTTGTCGCCCTGTCCCTGCAAAATAGCTAACACAGTAATCCCAAATTTTTGTCTAAAATTCAATTCCAGTAAAGATTTCCCGAGCATTGTTAATGGAGCAGCAATGGTTTCCAGGTTATAATCTTCGCTAAAATCAATAGCCTTTCTAGTTTGCCGAATGTTGTCGCTTATGCCTGCTACAGGCGAACGGAAAGTCATGCCGGAAATATTTTTCCTAAGAATTTCTTTTTGGTATACATTCAAAACATCTTTTCTAGTGATATAACCCACAGGTTTGTGACTTTGTTTTCCCTGCACTACGGGTATTAGGCTGGAATGCTTTGTGCTCAAAATATCTACGGCCCGCGTTAAGGCTTCATCTTCTCCTAGAGACTCTACATCTTCCATGATTTCGGAAGCTATGAGTACATTGTACAAATAGGGCGTCTCTACCAGTCGCTTTAAGTCATCCAGGTGCAGTTTGCCCAACATGTCGCCATTTATATTAATAACAATTACAGTGGTAAAGCGAGTGTGCAAAAATATTTCCATTATTTGCCGTAAAGGCATATTATCTCTGACAGTGAGTAGGTTCTTTCGCATTATGTCTCCTACTCGAATTGTAGACATAACGGTTTTTTCCATCCCTTCATATAAAGATATTCCCATTTGTTTTAAGTCCAATGTGTACATAGAACCATGCAAATGGTATTTTACAATTTGGCTGGATATAATGGATACAATCGCGACTGGCAAAATAATTTGGTAGCTGCGCGTTGTTTCAAAAAACAATAAAATTGCCATTAAGGGTGCTTGACTGGTTCCGGCAATTATAGAACCCATGCCGATCAATGCAAAAGCTCCCACAGATACATTTGCTTCCGGAAAAAAAATGGTTGCCAAATGACCTACAAAAGCACCCAAAGAAGCTCCTAAAAATAATGAAGGCACAATGGTTCCTCCCGCACCTCCGGACCCCAAAGTTAAGGATGTGGCAAGCATTTTTCCGAATAGAAGTCCCAATACTGCGATTAATACAATCCAAGGATACATGACGGGATGTCCTTGTTGTGTTAATCCAAAAAATGACAAAGTGTGAAAATGGTTTTCAAATCTCAGTAGTTGGTTAATTGTTCCATAACCTATACCCAGAATATTGGGAATCAATAGGGCTATCATGCCTACCATTAGTCCGCCCAAACCTGGTTTGATAAAATCCGGTATAGATATTTTTTGAAAAAAGGTTTTGGAAAGAACCAGAGAACGTATAAATATTATGCAGACATATCCAGCTAAAATTCCCAGGACAATATAGAATAAAAATTCCATTGGCGAAGACACTTCATAAATAGGCGGAGAAAACGCAGGGTGTTCGCCCAAGAAAAAACGTCCGACCAATGTGGCTGAGATGGCAGCAACAATGATCATGCTTACGATATTGAGAGAAATATCTCCCAACAATATTTCCATGGCAAAAAAAGTGCCGGCAATGGGGGCATTGAACGCGCCGGCTATACCTGCTGCCGCGCCGGCTCCTACCAGTGCTTTGACATATTCATGCGGCATACGAAATAACCGGCCAATGACAGATCCAATGCCGCCGCCAATATGTACCACCGGGCCTTCTTTACCTGCGGATCCGCCGCTGCCCAATGTTATCGCGGATGTGATAAATTTTTCAAAGACTTCTTTTTTGCTCAAATAGCCTTGTTTTACAGCCAGGGAGCGCATGACCTGTTCGACGCCCCCCACAGCTCCGCTTCGAAATAAATGAAATTTCAATACTCCCACCAATATGCCGCCCAGGGCTGGAATCAATAAAATAAAATAAAACGGCAATGACGGAAGTATTCCCAAAAGAGTTTCTCCTTTGGTCTTAAAAAAGCTGCTTAAGAAAAATTCAATGAAATGTTTCAGGCCAACACTTGCCAAGCCTACGGATATACCAATCAGAATAGAGATTATTAATAAAAAAGCGTCTTTGCGGTGAAATTTTTTAAAAGTATTGTATAAGAAATTTTGTACTTGCGTAATCAACCTCCATTGGAATTATACCTAACATCATATCGTTAATAGATAAACCCTGTATAAATTCAAAAAAAAATGGAAGCACAACCATGTCAACTCAATTGAAAGTACATATACTATGGCATTTACACCAACCAATCTATGCTATGGCAAATTCCAATCATTTTATTCTGCCCTGGGTTCGATTGCACGCGATTAAGGCATATTATGACATGGCCAAATCCGCTTTGGATTTTCCAGAAATGGGCATGACTCTAAATTTGACACCGTCTTTGCTGCTTCAGCTAGAGCTCTATGGACAACCAGGAACTACGGATCATTATTTAAATCTTACGCTTAAAGAACCTGATTCATTGTCCGTTGAAGAAAAACAATTTATTGTAGATAAATTTTTTCAATGCAGTTGGGATACCATGATTCATCCGTATCCCAGGTACAAAGAGTTGTTGCAAAAGAAAATGGATCGGTCGATCAATAGTTTTTCGAATCAGGATATACAGGATCTACAGGTTTGGTTCAATCTGGCATGGTTTGGTTTTTTCGCAAAAAAAGAGATGCCCGAATTGCAGGGATTGATAAAAAAAAATAAAAATTTTACCCAAGCCGAGAAAGAAAGTCTGATCCATATTCAAAAAAAGATTCTAAGCCAGATTATTCCATTGTTTCAAAAAATCGACCAAGAAATGCCAGATATGGAAATTGCGACAACTCCATTTTATCACCCGATCCTGCCGTTGGTTTATAATACCGAAACCGCCCGTCGCTGTATGCCGCAGTGGCCTATGCCGGAACCTTTTTCATATCCCAAAGATGCGGGCAAGCAGATAGATATGGCTATAGAAAAATATGTATCTTTGTTCTCTCACAAACCGGCTGGTTTTTGGCCTGCCGAGGGAAGCGTTAGTCCGGAAGTAGCTCAGCTTTTTCTGGAGAAAGGTATCCAATGGATTGCCACGGATGAAGAAGTCTTGCTCAATACAATCAAATCTCAAGACCACAAAGAAATTTTTCAGCCATATTGTTTTCAAGACAAGTTGAGACTTTTTTTTAGGGACAAAGGAATATCAGATGCCATTGGCTTTAGATATTCAAAAATGAGCACCAAAGACGCAATACAGGATTTTATGTCCAATCTGGCCAATATTGCAAAAAGCAATGATAATGATCATATTTCTGTTATATTGGATGGTGAAAATCCTTGGGAATACTACAGCGATGGCGGTCAGTCATTTTTGTATTCATTGTATTCAGAATTAATACAACATCCGCAGCTCTTGCCCATGTCTATGGTCAAAGGGGCCAGTGAGTCTGAGTCAAAAAACTTGTCAGATTTGTATTCTGCGTCCTGGATAATGGGCAATTTTCAAATATGGATTGGAAATCCAGAAGACAACAAGGCCTGGGAATATTTGGGTAAAACCAGAAAAAAAATCGCAGAAAAAAATACTACCCTTTCGGCGGAGAAAATTCAAAAAGCTTTGGATTATATTTATGTGGCAGAAGGGTCTGATTGGTTTTGGTGGTATGGCGATGATTTTCAAAGCGATAGCAAAGGTGACTTTGATACCTTATTTCGGTCATATTTGATGTCTGCCTGGGAAGCTATTGAAGAGCAAATTCCCAATTGGTTGTATGAACCAATTGTCGAAGAAAAGGTCAAAGAAGAACAATTCAATCCAAAAGAATTTATCGCCCCAACTATTGATGGAGAATTGACAAGTTTTTATGAATGGCATGGCAGTGTCAGATATTTGTCCGACATAAATGCATCAGCAATATACAATTCTCAAAATCAAATCAAAGAAATACGATATGGATTTGATTTTGAGAATTTTTATGCTATGATTGATATGGCTGAGGATACGGAAGAAAGTTTTGAAATAAAAATTCATTTTATCCGTCAATCGGATCAGGAAGTCAAATCAAACGAAACCGGATCAAATGAAAAACAATCCAATACATTAGCCAAAAAAAGTTTTCATTTTATTTTTGATCAACAAAAAATTGTTTCCCCCAAAACACATTTTTGCAACATTGCAAAAAAAGATTTTATCGAAATAAAAATACCCTTTCAAGAATTTCAGGCAGGTCCCAATCAATATTGGGAGTTTTTTGTTGAATTGTTGAAAGATAATAAAACAATAGAAAAACAGCCTTTGACTCACTTACTGTATTTTACCACACCAAGCAAAGAATTTACCATGAAACATTGGTTTGTATAAAGAGGTACCAAGTGTCTGAATTGCGAAAAGATCCAATTAGCGGGAAATGGGTCATTATTGCCCCGGAAAGAATGCGAAGACCCAGTTTTTTATCTCAAAATGATTATCAGGAATCCAATCAGGAAAACTGTCCTTTTTGTCCAGGCAATGAGCATTATACTGGCCAAACTATCCAGCAAAAGCCAGATAATGGAGATTGGAAGGTACGGGCTTTTCCAAATAAGTATCCAGCCTTGCGCGTTGAAGGGGATGTCAAGCGCAAAGGACATGGAATATATGATGTCATCTCAGGTGTTGGGGCGCATGAAATCATTGTTAATACTCCGCAGCATGGCCAGGAAATAAGCTCTTTGCCAGAGGAAAATTTGATTCATTTGCTTCAATTGTACCAAACTCGGATATTGGATCTTTACAATGATACGCGGTTGCGTTACGCAATGATATATATCAATCATGGACCAGAAGCGGGAGCCACTGTGGCGCATAGTCATTCGCAATTGATTGCTACTGCGATATTACCGAATCTTATCAAAGATGAACTTCTTCACTGTAAAGAATATTTTGTTCATAAGGAGCGTTGCTTGATCTGTGATATTATTGATCAAGAGAAAAATAACAATGAAAGAATTGTTAGTGAAAATGATTATTTTATTGCTATTGTTCCTTATGCTGCGCGTGTGCCTTTTGAAGTGCAAATTTATCCCAAAAATCACTCCCATGATTATGGTCAATGCTCCACAAATGAAATAAAACATTTGAGTGCTATGATAAAGGATGTTATGCGACGGCTGAGGCAGGCATTGAATTCTCCGCCTTACAATATGGTATTGCATTCCACTCCCAATACAAGAGCACAGGGCATACCAGGACAATGGCAGACTCTGCTGCATGATTTCCATTGGCATATAGAAATCGTGCCTCGATTGACCCTTGCCGCCGGTTTTGAATGGGGCACTGGATATTTTATCAATCCTTCAGAACCGGAGCAATGTGCAAAATTTTTACGGGAGTTATAATTGAACCGCCAGGATGGTTAGGTCATCTTGAAGCATTGTTTCGCCGCGAAAGGCATTTACATCAGACAATATATTTTGGACGATTCTTTCCGGTGCTAAATCACGTTTTTGAGCCAATTGTGTTAGTTTAGCAACAAGGCGTTCTTCGCCATATTCTTGGTAGTCTTTTTGTATTGCTTCTGTTATTCCATCGGTATAAAGAAACAAGACATCTCCTGGCTCATAAGATAAAACATACTCTGAATAATTATCTACTGGAAAAGTTCCAGCAGGTGCTCCTTTGCCGGAAATGGAAATAACATCTGCCTGGGATGCTCGGATAATATATTGATGATTGTGGCCAGCGCTAGCGTACCGAAGCTGTTTGCTTTCTGTTTCTATTTGAACAATCATTACAGTGACGAATAAAGACATACGTTTTTCAGTTAGTATTTTCTTGTTGAGTTCTGCGACGGAAGTGCGCGGGTTTTTGAACCTGGGTATAAAGCTTTGCAAAAGGGTTTTTACATGTTCCATAAATAATGCGGCAGAAACACCTTTGCCGGAAACATCACCAATTACAAATGTGACATTATTGTCGCCCAATGTTACCATATCATAAAAATCTCCGCCCACTGCTTCACAAGCTTCATAATGGGATGCAATGGTTAGACCATGGTATTGATGAGGCAATTGCATTAATGAATTTTTTTGGATCTGCGCAGCGGTTTCCAAATCTTTGCGCAATTGTTGGATCGCCATGTTGTTCAACTGATTGGTGTACATTTCATAAGCTTTGGAGATTTCTCTGCCCACAGTGGACAGAACAGAAAATTCAAATGAATCAAAAGGCAATCCATCCTTTTTGTCTGCGACATTCAATACGCCTACCGTTTCTTCACCAGAAGTTATCGGAATGGAAATAAAAGATTTGGTCAAATAGTCCCCTTGAGAGGAAAAGTCATAGTGGTGCAAATCTTCATCAATATTTTGAACCAATAAAGGGTCTCCAGATCGAAAAACATAAGCAGCTATTCCATCTTTGGTTACAGAAACATTGTTGTGTTCTGTGTCAAATCCAATCGAGCTTACAACATGCAATTCATTGTCACGATTCATTAATAATGATATTTTTTGGACAAAAAGTGTTTTCTCTATTGAATACAATATGTTGTCGACATTTTTTAAGAAATCAAAATGGGAAGAAATAGATTGAGAAATTTCATAAATACAGCGCAATTCATCCATTCTTTCTTGTAAGTCTCTATACAATTGCCGATTGTAAATCGCTGTGGCAGCCTGGTGCGATAAATACACCAGTATTTCTTGATCTTCTTTGCTAAAATCTCTTTTATCCAAGGAGTTGACCGCTTCCAGCACGCCGATCAATTTGTTCTCTCTCAATAAGGGAACTGCCAATAAATTTTTGGTAACAAAATCTGTTTTTTTGTCAAATTCTTTTAGTACTCGTTCATCACTTGCCGCATCATTGACAATCAATGGTACTTTTGTTTGCGCCACCAAGCCTGCGATACCTTTGCCAAGAGCTACTCTTTGACTGGCCAATAGATTGTTCTTCGGTCCACGAACAATATCAAAGATCAAGTCTCCCTGCATGGGATCATACAACAACAAAGAGGCTCCTTCTGTTTGCAATAGATCCTTGGCTGCATCCATGATTAATACCAATAAGTCGTGCAAATCTTGAGTGGAGTTGATACTCAAGCTAATATTGCTAAATTTTTTTAATGTAAGTGCTTGCAAAATTTCCTCACAGGATTACTTTGTTTATATTTGTCTACTGTTGATTGCAGTTATGCATAGGTCAATGTGTTCCAAAGACCTTTTTCTTCTATTATAGGATAAATCAATCTTTCCAAGTCGTCCACTTCTTTTTTGAATGGTGCCTCAGGATATGGGCCCGTTATCCGGGTATATATAGCTAATGCCACAACAAAATCTTCCAAATCTCCTTTTTTTATGGCCAAGACCATTTCTTTGTACAAAACCATGGCCGCGCGTTGATAATTCATGCCTTTGATGTTTTTGACAATATCAGCCTTAATCATTTCACGTTTCCGGTTGCCTATTGTTTGAATGATAGTGTCCACCTTGTCCCGGTATATAGCATTGTCCAAAGCGGAATATTTTACAATGTATGCGTTGAGAAGACCAACTAATTTGTCTTTACCGCGCAACATACTTTGTTTGCGGTAGTAATCATAAGCCTTTTCAATATTTTGATAATCCTGCTGTTCTTGTTCCAGTAGCTCTTTATCTGTTTTGCGCATACTGTCTTCCAGTAATTCAGAAAAAGAGCCAACAATATTCATTTTTTTGTCCATTTGCTTGGCTTTTGCTGTACCTTCAATGATTATATTGCGGTTGCCGCGCAATAAAAATCGTTCTAATATCGGAATCAATGAGCTAAGTACGAGCATTGAGGCTTCGCGCAATTTTGATGAACTGAAGGCATTTTTAAGAAACCGGCGCAATACATGGATAACTAAAGTAGTCTGGGAATCCATACGCAAAGCACTTACTAAAAGAACGAGAAATATTTCTTTTTGCTTTTCTGCATCCTGGATATTGTAAGCTGTATGATCGAGATTTCTCAATTTTTCTTTGAATTTTTCTTTTTTTTGTAAATGATAGGAAACATCGAATTTGATTTCCAGTTGTTGCAGCTCTTCTAGAAGCTGATCATCCGCAGTGTCCAAAATCATTAGTTCATTGTGTAGAAAAATAATTTGATTTAAAGAAATTGTTGCCATAATTTTTTCATATTGCCAAAAAATAAATATGTTTTAAGAATAGTACGTATTAGTTTTAAAAATGGCTGAAAAATTTCAACAGAAAATAAATAGGTAATTATGAATTCACGAAAAAGCGGCATTCTTTTACACCCTACATCATTGCCGGGCAAATATGGCATTGGTGATTTGGGGCCTGAGGCGGAGAATTTTTTGTATTTTTTGCGGGATACCTATACATCCATTTGGCAGATTTTGCCGGTTCATCCACCCGGTTATGGCAATTCTCCTTATACAGCTTATTCTGCTTTCGCGGGAAATGAGCTTTTTGTTTCTCCTGATATTTTAGTCGAAGAAGGGTTTTTGGATGAAGCGGATACAGCAGCGTACCCATACATGGATCCTGGTGTAGTGGATTTTGAGTCTGTGCGGCAAAATAAACAAAGGCTGTTTCAAAAAGCTTTTGCCAATTTTAATAGCAAAAACATGGCTCCTGTCAAATCGATCACTTCTTTTTTCTTAAAATTAGATTCAGAACAAGACCAAGAAGTCCATAAAAATGTATCTGCCACAGGCAATTTGTCTGATGTGCAGGATGATTTTGCCGAATTTTGCCAATTGGATTTTGTGCGCAATTGGCTAAACGATTATGCTCTTTTTCGTACTATTAAAGAAAAAAATGACCAAAAATCGTGGAATGAATGGCCCGTTGCTTTGCGCAATAGACATCAAAAAGAAATGGATCAGGTTCTCAATAAACATGAACAAGATTGGAATTTTCAGCGTTTCTTACAATATCTGTTTTTTCGCCAGTGGTTGAGATTGAAGCAAAAAGCTGATCAATTGGGGATTGTGTTTTTGGGTGATATTCCGATTTTTGTGTCCTATGATTCTGCGGAAGTTTGGGCGCATCAATCTTATTTTCATCTCACCAAGGAAGGCAATCCAAAAGCTGTGGCTGGAGTGCCGCCGGATTATTTTAGTGAAACCGGTCAATTATGGGGCAATCCATTGTACAACTGGCCGGAAATGAAAAAGGACAATTATCTTTGGTGGGAAAATCGACTGAAAACATTATCCGCACTGGTCGATTGGATACGAATTGATCATTTTCGTGGCTTTGAAGCTTTTTGGGAAGTGCCGGCCAAAGAAACTACTGCAATAAACGGAAAATGGAAAAAGGGGCCTGGTAGACATTTTTTTAAGACTATCCTGAAAAATATTCGAATAAAAAAAATCGTGGCAGAAGATTTGGGAGTGATTACCTCTGACGTAGAAAAACTCAGGGATGAGTTTGCTTTTCCTGGTATGAAAGTATTGCAATTTGCTTTTGGCGGTGCAGCAGACAATATTTATTTGCCGCACAATCATGTGTCAAATTGTGTTGTTTATACAGGTACCCATGACAATGATACAACCACTGGTTGGTTCCATAATGCCCCAGAGCATGTAACAAAACATGTTCGCGATTATTTTGGGATTGACGGTAGCAATATCGCTCATTATTTAATGCGGGTTGCTATGATGTCTGTCGCGGACACAATGATTTTTCCTTTGCAGGACTTGCTGCAAAAAGATTCCAGTCATCGAATGAATACACCAGCTACAGCAACCGGAAATTGGGGCTGGCGTATGCAATGGGAAGATATGGATTCCAATTTAGCTGTGTTTTTGTCTGAGTTGAATACTTTGTCCAATCGAAAGCCCATTAATTAATATTAAAAAAACGGCAAAATTTGATGTTTTTTTCTAAAAGAATCTTGGTCATTTTTGGTTTTTTTGTTTTTTGTGGTATCATTGTGTTTCAAATATTTGCGTCGCAGATATTTTTACAAAAAAAACAAGATACTATCAAAAGTGATAGTTATCAGGCAGACAAAAAAATCATTAAAATTATTGCGTTGGGCGATGTAATGCTGGGCAGTCGTTTTCCGGGGAACGGTAAATTTCTTGCGCCCAATCATGGACGACATTTAATCCGACCATGCTTGCCTTTTTTTAAAGGTCAAGATATTGTTTTAGCAAATTTAGAAGGCGTTTTGAATGATCACGCCGTCAGTACAAAATGCAAAACAAATAAAAATTGTTTTGCATTTGCGATGCCTACTAGATACGGTCAAATATTGAAAAATAATCAAATTAATGTCGTAAATCTGGCAAACAATCATAGTAATGATTTTGGCAGACGTGGCTATGAAACAACAGTTCAGACATTGACTAAACTAAATATTTTGTATACTGGTTTTCATAAACCCGTGACTTATAAAACAATAGGTTCCACAACGATTGCGATACTTGGTTTTTCCTATGGTATTTATAAATATGGATTGAGTCAATTTGATCAGCACAAGAAATTGATTCAAGAGGCGAAAAAAAATAGTCAAATTATTATTGTCAATTTTCATGGCGGTAGAGAGGGAAAAAAAACCAACAGTAAATTGCCCAATACTTATGTTTTGCGCAATCAAACAGAATATGCCTATGGCGAAAATCGGGGCAATCTGGAAAAATTTAGCAAGAAATGTATTGATGCCGGAGCTCACCTGGTCATTGGTCATGGTCCGCATGTACCGCGCGGTATGCAATGGTACAAAAAAAGACTTATAGCTTATAGTCTGGGCAATTTTTGTACTATCAAAAGATTTTCTTTGGCCGGAGCCAGTGCATACGCGCCAGTACTATCTGTATATCTGGATCATGCAGGGAATTTTGTTTCTGGACGGATTATTTCCTGTTATCAAAAAAATAGCAGTTCTGGGCCGGTTCCGGATGTTCAGTATAGAGCAGCAAAATTGATTCGTTATCTTTCCAAAAAAAATTTTCCGCGTTCAGGAGTAAAAATAAATAAAAACGGACAGATTGTGTCTCCTTATTTAAACCAAAATATAAAAAACTAAGAAAATAAAGCCAAAAGAATAGAAAATTTTTTTTCTATTCTTTTGTTGCTTACAAAGCATGACAAGGAAGCGGGCATATTCAAAGTCAATTTGCTCCGGCAGTTTTTTTCTTTTCCAGTACATCCGCAGCTAAACGTCCCTGCAAAACTTCGTAATGTGAGAAATTCATTTCAAAAGTTGCTCTTCCTGAACTCATAGAACGAAGATCTAAGGCAAAAGTTTGCATCTCCGCTAAAGGTACTTCTGCGGTAATTTTTGTTGCGATACGTCCTTCAGAACCGTCCATATTGGCATATTTTTTCTCATCCATTCCCAAAACTTTACCTCTGCGTCCATTCAAATCGCCGACAATATCGCCAATAAAATCCTTCTCAGACAGAATTTCTATGGCCATGATTGGTTCAAGTAAAACCGGATTTGCTTTTTTCATGGCTTCTTTGAAGGCGGATATTGCGGCCATTTTGAAAGAAAACTCAGAAGAATCCACAGAATGAAAAGAGCCGTCAAATAAATGTACCTCTACATCCTGCACAGGGAAACTGCCCAATACGCCTTCTAGCAGAGCTTCTTCTATTCCTTTTTCCACTCCAGGGATATATTGTTTTGGTATGACCCCGCCCGTTATCTCGTCATAGAATTTGTATCCGGTGCTGCGTTCCATGGGTGCGATTTTTATCGCGACTTCTCCGTATTGACCATGACCTCCTGATTGTTTTTTATGTTTGTACTTAGCTTCAGCCGGTTTTAGGATTGTTTCGCGGTAGGCGATCTGAGGCAAATTGGTTGTTGCTTTAATTTTTCCTACCCGTTCTATGTATTCTAGCAGCAAGCGTAAATGAAACTCGCCCATGCCGGAAACCACCGTTTCTCTGGTTTCAATGTTATAATCCACATGTATGGTTGGATCTTCTTCGGCTGTTTTGCTCAATATTTGATGTAGCTTTTCTTCGTCATTTTTGGCGTTTGCTGAAATGGCTAAACTATATACCGGTTTAGGTAAACGCAAAGCAGGTAAAATAATGGGATTTTTAGGGTCACACAAAGTATGGCCGGTTTCTGTGTCTTCGAGTTTTAACACTACTCCGATGTCGCCGGCGACTAGAGTATCGGTTTCTATTAACTCCTGGCCATTCACAAAATATACATGCGCAATTTTTTCCTTTTTGTTCAGTATTGGGTTCAATATTTCTGTATCTTTAGTCAATTTGCCGGACCGGACACGTAAATAACTAATTTTGCCGGAATATTGGTCTTGTTTTGTTTTAAAAACAAAAGCGCAAAAAGGTTCTGCTATAGATGCTTTGCGTTCAATTATATCGTCTCTTTTTTCCGGTGCTATGCCCATGACAGAATTTCTAAAAACAGGGCTGGGCGACTCATGAATAATCATGCGCAATAATGTTACAATACCAATATCCTTAAGAGCTGACCCACAGGCAACAGGTATAAGCTTAAATTTTTTAATACTATCGAGTAAACCATTGGTTACTTCTTCCTCGGTTAAAGGTTCTTCGTTTAGAAATTTTTCAATCAACCGGTCATCTGATTCGGCCACAGCTTCTGCAAGTATCTGGCGATATTCCCGTGCAATATCCATCATTTCTGACGGAATGTCTTCTATCCTTACTTTAGTTCCATCTGATTCAGGATATATGGCTTTCATGCGAATTAGGTCCACAACGCCTTTGAAATCACTAGCTTGACCAATGGGCAATTCTATCGCCACAACCTGGGGGACGAATCTGGCTTTCATTTCATCCAATATTTTGAAAAAATTTGCTTTTTCTTTGTCCATCTTGTTGATAAAAACAAGTCTGGGAATACCGTATTCATTGGCATAATCCCATATTTTTTCTGTTTCAATTTGCATACCTTCTTCGGCATCTACCAATACAATAGCACCTTCAGCTACGCGAAGGGAAGCGCGCACATCTCCCACAAAATCCGCTAAACCCGGAGTATCTATTAAGTTTATCTTGACCCCTTCGTTTTCAATAAAAAGAATAGAATTGTGGATAGATATACCTCTTTTTTTTTCATCTTCCATATAATCAGAACTAGTATTTTTGGATTCTACTGTGCCCTGGCTTTGGATAACACCGCCCATATATAGCAATGCTTCAACTAAAGTGGTCTTACCAGTTTTATTGTGTCCAATAATAGCAATATTTCGGATATGTTCCGGTTCATAAACAGGTATCATGTCTGCCTCCTGAAATTGTGATGACTCAAAGCAATTTAATGTTCCAAGTATTGTCAAATCAAAATTGTAAACAAAAAAAAGCAGACTCAAGTTAAACGATTGATTCTATAGAGTCTTTTGGAATCCCTAAAGATAAAATAAATTTTGTGAATATTTTGAGATGGCTCTATGAATATAATAGCTGTAGCACTGGGAGGCAGTCTGGGTGCTTTGAGTCGATACTTTATATCTGAATTTGTCCAACGTTTGTGGGGCAACGCTATTCCCTGGGGAACAATATTGGTAAATTTTTCTGGTTCTTTTATTATTGGTTTTTTAAGTGCTATGTTTTCTGAAAATCATTCCACCAAGCCCGGTAAAATTGATTATTATTTCCTAAAAAGCATAAAAGTGATGAATAAAGATGAATGAATAAATCTTCTTGCCTTAGAATCATGCAATTGAGTCATTGGCTTTTGAGAATAAAAATTTAAAGATTTTTTTACATCAATCGCAACAAATACATATTTTCTGTTAAAAAAAGAGACCTAGGCGATGAAATCCACAATTACAAAAATTATTTTTGCGTTCATAATTCTTTTTTTTCTATTCCAATTTTTGTTCAATTTGCGTTATTTATCGCGATTTTTTGATTGGGATTCAGTTATTTATGTTTTGAACACAGAAACCTCCATGTTCAATAGAAACAAGTCTATCCAAAAACATTTGGGTCCGGTTTTTTACAATCCGCATCATATTGGATTTGAGTCCTCAGGATACGCTTATTTGCGTTGGATTCGTTCTTTCTATCCTGAATATGATAGCATGTTTATTTTGCGTTTGCGCAATCTTTCCTGGAGTTTTATTTTTTTAATAATTTTTATTTATTTGCATCATCAGCTTTACCGACGATTGGATACGGCATTTTTGTTGGGATTGGCGATTTCCGTTTCTGAAGGATATTGGTGGTACAGTCACCATTATGATTCGCCGATGTTTGCCCAGACTTCTGTTGCTTTGACCTTTTTGGTTCTTTTATATTTTATGAAAAATGGATTTAGCAAACGGGCCTTTATTATTCTAGGTGTTGTCCAGGTTGCGTCTGTGTATTTGCATCAAAGCAATGCAATATTTTTGCTCCTTGTACCATTTACTGTGCTTTTTTCTCAGAAATACCGGAGCAAAGTTTTCACTCTGGGGGAAAAATTGCGTTCTACTTTTGTTTACCTTTTTGTGGTTGTTTTGATATTAACAATTTCTTATTTGTTTGTTGGTTTTTATTTATTGCAAAGAGATTTGGAGTCAAAAAATGAAAAACATTTTACCAATTGGTTGTTTTTGTATGTTTACTTAGAACGCTGGGGTGCTTCTAAAGAAAAAAAAGACTATATTACGCATTTCTATCGGGGTATTGGCGATGCTTTTTTAAATTTTCAAGGAGTTCGGCCTGGGACACGGGTGGATTTTTCCAAAGCACCAAGTGTTAAAAATTTGCCGTACAATCTCAATGTCGCGTTTTGGGGTCTGATATTATTTTTATTTTTGATCAATATTCGCCGGGTTTTCAAAAGATACGGCCCTGACATGTCTTTATTGCTAATATGGCTGATACCATCGATAATATTTTATACATGGTGGGAGGGCTATTATCTGGAATTTTGGCTTAGTACAACCATTTCCTTGTGGATGTTTAGTTTTTATGTATTGGACAGTTTACCCTGGGACGCTATCCGAAATAGTTTTCGAGCTGTTACAAATGTTCTTTATTTGGGTATGATACTAATGCTTTTTTCAGTAAATTTTACTTATTCTACTATGCCCAGGTCGGAAAGAGTTGTTTTGGGTTATATTCATAAATATGAAAGATACCGCCGCAGCGTGGAGCGAATGGCCAGAGAAAAGGTTTATCGTTATGGGCCGATAACTTTGCCCCAAAAATATGACAAATGATTATTTGTCATATTTTTTGGTAGATTTTTTTTGAAAAAAAATGGTTATTGTTTCAAATTGCCTTTTTATAATGTTTCTTATACTGTATTTGCCAAATGAAAAATATTTGTGTCCCAAAAAACTCGTAAACATTGGCACAGCCAGGCCTAGCGCATGAGCTAAATCATAGCGCAATGGCCCAGTCACAAAAAGAATGAAAACATATTCTGCCAATACAATGCTAACCAAAACAGTTTCCGCTATTCCTATGAAATTGAATATCACAAAATAGGTAAATTGTTTGTATATTGGTTTCGCATCATAAACAATAAAGGTAAGCATTCGATTGAGCAAAAAAGCGGTGATCATGCCGATAGGATAGGCCATTAATACAGAAATTTCAAAAGAGAAAAACATGGAAAATGTTTTTCTAGCCAAAAAATTTATGATTGCGGCAAAAAGTCCGATGAACAAAAAAATTAGAAATTGCTTTGATAAAATATCTACCAGTATTTGTTTGACAAGGTTTTTTTTGTCCACAAGGCTAACCTAAAATGCCTATCAATTTATCTTTTTTGTCTTTTAACCAATGGGCAGTTTGCTCAACAATTTCTTTCGCGGATATTTGGGGCTCCCATCCAGTTTTTTTGTAGACTTTGGTATTGTCTGTCAGATAGATTTTTATGTCCGCTTGCCGGTCTTCGGTAATGGAGCCTATGGGGATAGTTTTGTCCAGAGTTTTTTGGACCAGGCCTGTCAATTCATTTAGTGAAACACTGACTTTTTTGCCGCCGCCCACATTGAAAACTTCCCCATTGAGTTCATCTATTTTTGATAACTGAATATCTATTAATCTAAATAAATCTTCTATATGTAAAATATCACGCACTTGTTTGCCTTTGCCACCATAACCAAAATATTTTAGTGGTTTGTCAAATAAATGTGCTGCAATCCAATGCACAAGCACCCCTTGATCAATTTTGCCCATCTGCCATGGGCCTGCGATTACGCCGCACCTGTTAATAATGTTTTTTATGCCATACATGGCCCCATATTCTTGAATGAGTAATTCAGAAGCCAATTTAGTGGTTCCATACAAGGATCTCGCGCCGGTCAAAGGAAAGTTTTCATTGATTCCTAATTTGCTTGCTCCGGGAATGCTTTGTTTTTGTGTTAATTCAAAACGGGTATCTGTTTCTATTGTAGTCAAAGAATTGATTGCTTCTATGGGATAGACTCTGCTAGTGGAAAGAAATAGGATGCTGGCATTTTTTTGACGGACATATTCCAAGCAGTGGATCGTTCCTAGTAAATTTGTGTTGATAAGGTAATCCGGCGAGCCATCCAATCCAGCCAATACCGAAGGCTCCGCCGAACACTCAATCATAAAATCAATTGCGGGAATTTGGAATAAATCTTCTTTGTTGCGTATGTCTCCATGGACAAAAGAAATCCCATTTTGTTTTAATCGGGGCAGATTCAGTTCTGAGCCTCTGCGTTTTAGGTTATCCAGGCAAATAATGGAGTATGAAGAATATTTTTGTTTTAATAATAAGGCAAGACTGGATCCAACAAATCCTGCCCCTCCGGTGATAAGTATTGTTTTTTTCATTTGGTTTTGTGTTCTTTTTATTTATTGGGCTGTAAAAAAAATTAAATAATAAATTCATAAAAAATCAAAGATTATTGGTCTTCTGGTTTAACAATTGATTTTTCTGCTTTCAAATCATCCAATATCAGTATTCTTTCAAACCATATTTTTATCAATGTCGCCAAATAGCGTCTACCCATGGCACGCAATTTCAATTTTGATTGACCCCATTTTCTGCCATACCAAGAAATGGGTACCTTGGCAATTTTGTAGTTGCGTATTAGGGCTGATAATGACAATTCTATAGTTATATTGAAATGCGCTGCGTGTAGCGGCATAATATCACGCACAACATCTACTTTGTAAGCTTTGAAAGCATTTGTCAAATCATTGTGTCGCGTGGCAAAAAGCAATTGCAATATTTTGTTGATTAACCGGTTAAAGAAAAGTTTTAAAAAAGGATATTCTTTGACAATCGACCCTTTGACAAATCTTGAACCAAAGACACAATCATAGCCCTGTTGTAACGTATGATAATATTTTATGATATCTTGCGGATCATCTGACAAATCCGCCATAACAATGACGACATAATCTCCGGAAAAATGAGCCAGCCCTGTTCTTATGGCCCTACCAAATCCACCGGGCGGAGTGCGGTTTATCAATTGAATGTTGTTATTGTTTTTTTGAAGGTTTTTAATGATTTGAGCGGTATCGTCCGTACTGTTGTCATTGACAGCAACAATTTCATGCGGGATAGATTCATTGTTTAGTTTTTCTATTATGGCCAAAATTGTATCCGCAATATTTCCGCTTTCATTGTAAGCCGGTATAATAACTGACAATGTGGGCGATTTTTGTTTTTTAGCTTGAACGGTCATTTATTGGACTCTTTGACTGAGTGCTTGATATATCTGGCTAAGAATATCATCTAGGTCATATTGGTAGGCCCATTCAGGAAAGTGTTTTTGGAATTTTTGGACATCACTAATGTACCAGATATGGTCTCCAATCCGGTTGTCATCAGAGTATTCATAGTTCATTTTCTTTCCAGTTATTTGTTCGCACATAGTTATTGCTTCCTTCATGGAACAATTCGAATGCCGGCTGCCACCCGCATTGTAAACTTCACCGACCCTTGGTTGTTGAGAAAAATGATAGAGCATATTTACCAGGTCATAACTGTGTATATTGTCCCGTACTTGTTTTCCTTTGTAACCAAAAATGGTGTATTTGTCCCCGGTGATGGCGCATTTCATCAAATAAGCCAAAAAGCCATGCAAAGCTGTACCGGAATGTCCTGGGCCAGTTAAGCAGCCGCCGCGAAAAACACCTGTTTTCATTTGAAAATACCTGCCATATTCTTGGACCAAGACATCTGCCGCGACTTTGGAGGCACCAAAAAGAGAATGCTTGGTTTGATCAATAGACATGGATTCATCTATGCCATAAGCAAAAAACTTGTGCGAATCATCGATCTCCCATCGATTTTCCAATTCTATAAGCGGCAGGTAGTTGGGGGTGTCTCCATAGACTTTGTTTGTTGATGTAAATATAAATACTGCGTTGGAACAATGCTTTCTCGTCGCTTCCAATAAAACCAAAGTACCATTTGCGTTTACCGTAAAATCCATAAACGGGTCTTTGGCTGCCCAATCATGTGAGGGCTGTGCTGCAGCGTGAATGATGATTTGAATATCAGAGCTGTATTGGGCAAATAAAGCAAATATTTCTTTTTCATTTCGTATATCTAGGGCATAGTGTTTATAATTGGGAATCGTTTCTTCCAGTTGTTTGCGTTGCCAATCCGTGGAAGCTTCTGCGCCAAAAAATTGTTTGCGCATATCATTGTCGATGCCAATAACTCGATATCCCTTAGAAGCAAAAAAACGGACTGATTCTGCGCCGATTAATCCGGCTGCGCCTGTGACTATGACTGTTTTCATAGATTTCCTTCTATATTAATTAATAATAATTTGATTTGCGTTCCAAAGCAAAAGAAAAAAAATGGATCATAGTGCTGTCAAGATTAATATCGTGGCATTGCTAAAAAACAGCAGATAAAGACAGCTAGCCAAAGTACATTTTTGGGACTTGAATCCATTATGGTTGCCTCAAAAAATAAAATAATATTTCAGGTTGTCCGGCATGAATCTTGTGTTTTTGATTTCAATTTGGCAGTGGCCATAAATCAAAATCATGTAGACCATATAGAATATATTGAAAAACAGTGTTTTGATTTTCCATGGACAAAGCGGCAAATCATCGATGAAATGAAATGTAGTTTTGCATTTTTGGTATACAAAGACGAGGTATATTTTTCTTGTCCTAGCAATGGTATTCTGCAGAACCATAGGAGCAAAATTGTCCAATCTAGCAAATACAGCCAATACGACGATTTTGACAATTGTAGCGAACATGCAGTATTAACAAGGGATTTTTTTTCTGGATGCGATGGTTATGGTTTTTTTAGAATATTTTTTGGGCAGTCACTCGGTGAAATCAATAAAATTGCAGTATCTCCGGAAAAACAAAAACAGGGCATAGCGACAAACATTTTGCAGGCAATGGAACAATTATTGCAAATATGGGAATTTCCAGGCAAGATAGAGTTGGAAGTAGCAGAAAAAAATGTCCCAGCAATAAATTTTTACAAAAAAAATGGTTTTTTGTTTACAGCAAAAAGGAAGAATTATTATAAAAACGGTGATCATGCTCTCATTATGGAAAAACAATTTTCTTAGCAGTACAATTATTTGAGGTTTATAATTATGAAATCATTTTCGATTTTTTTTGTGACCATTATTAGTTTATTTGCCTTTTTGCTATCTGCCCAAAAATCAACAAGCAAATCAGAAATCTCAACTATGTATCCGGTAGACTTGTCTCAAAGTGCTGTAAAGTCTTATCCGCTTTCGAGTTTTGCCAAACAAAGAAAATATTGGCCTACGCGTGCGTGGCAGCAAAAAAAATTGGAATCTATCAAGGTTGATAAAAAACAATTTGATATATTTATTTCTTATGTTTTTCCGCAACAAACTATAAAACAGCAAAAGAAAAGAAAAGGTATTCGCACCAATGGATTGGTAATTATTAAAAATGGGTATTTGGTTTATGAAAAATATTCTTCACCGTACCATAAAAACAAGCCGCATTTGCTTTGGTCTGTTAGCAAAAGTATCAGTAATGCCTTAATTGGTATTGCTTTGAAAGAAAAAAAACTGGGATTGAACGATTTGGCCTACAAATATTATCCTGTTTTGGATAAAGAAGGAGGTTATCGAGATATCACAATAAATCACTTGATGCAGATGAGCTCAGGATTGTATTGGGATGAAGGTTATGAAAGCTCACCATTAAAGTCTTCTGTCATTGCCATGCTCTATACTCGCGGCACAAATAATATGGCGCAGTTTGCGGCTTCGCAAAAAATCGTTCACAAACCTGGAACGCATTGGTATTATTCAAGTGGAACTACAAATTTATTGATGGGTATCTTGAGAAAATGTGTTGCGGATGAATATGCCAATTATCCATGGCAAAAACTTTTTGATCCACTGGGTATGACAAATGTTACATTTGAAAAAGACGGTGCTGGAAATTTTGTTGGCTCATCATATATTTATATGACTCCTAGGGATCTGGCCAAATTTGGTTTTTTATTCTTGAATGATGGTATCTGGGAAAACAAACGCATTTTGCCCCAAAACTGGGTTCAATATTCAACCACAATGGCGTCAGGTTATATTTTGTCTGCATCTAATGAGCGGGATTTTAAATCCAATTATGCGGCTCAATGGTATTTAAATCAGGGAATTGAATCCAAAAAAATTGATCGGCCTTGGCCGGATGCTCCGAAAGATACTTTTCATGCGAGCGGTCATTGGGGGCAATATTTGTTTGTGATTCCTTCCCGTGATATGGTCGTGGTTCGAGTTGGTGATGACCGTGATAAATCATTTGATAAAAATAAATTTTTAAGGCTGTTGTTGACCAGTTTTGATAAATAGAATAATGGAGCTTATTGTTAATGAAAAAAAATATGAAAATGTATATAAAAAAAATATTGCTGTATTTTTTGGGAGCTATAATGCTTTTTTTGTCCGTATTTACCTGGCTTCATTGGACTGATATGAAAAATTTTCCGCATATTATTTCATCGTACTATGCTAAGGAGTTTTGTTCCTGTTTTTTTGTTGTTCAAAATCCTGAGGCTTATTGTCATAAATATGTCAAGCAATATGTCCCCATTTCTTCCTTTTCTTTGGATCAAAAGCAAAAAAAAGTAACCGTTTCTGGTTTGGGACAAACTCATTCTGCTGTATTCGTGGACAGAAAAAATGGTTGCGTACTTACAAAATAAATGGCTGTTTATGATCGCAGTGTTGTTTGTTTCAATCTTTTCCTTCTGGGGAAAAATTATCTAAAAAACCATAACAGCCCGGGTATAATACAGAATTTGGTTTTTTTTATGTCGACATGGGTTCATTTAAGGATTTGAAAAAATCATCCAAACCATGCAAACCGGTTTCTTCATAAACTTGCAATAGTTTTGACCCAAATACCGCAATATCCACTTTGCCGCTCAAGAAATCAATATCTTCTTTGTTTTGTAAGCCAAATCCCAATGCTAATGGAAGGTTGGTCGCTTGACGGTATTGGTGAATGGTATTTTGTAAATTTTCATTGATTTGTGTTTTTATACCAGTAACACCTTTGCGGCCAACTCCATAGACAAAGCCGGAGCAGTGTCTTGCAATTTCTTCCAATCTGGCAGGTGTTGAAGTCGGAGTAAAAATAAATATGGGCGCAATATTATTTTCATGTGCTGCTGACTTATAATCAGCAGCTTCCTGTGGCGGAATATCCGGCGCAATACAGCCTTTTATGCTTAGGTTCGCGCATTGTTGAAAAAAATTTTTTATTCCATAAGAATATACAATGTTATAATAGGTCATAAAAAGAAAATCAATTTGCGGCCATTTATTCGCAGCGTTTTGGGCAAAATCAAATGCTTGACCCAGTTGAAATCCAGCGGCAATGGATTGATGGTTTGCTTTTGCTATGCGCGGCCCATCAGCAGTTGGTTCTGAAAACGGAATTTGCATTTCAATGATATCCACATTATTTGCAGCCATAATTTCTATTTGTTTCCAGTTTTCTTCAAAACTTGGATAGCCTAACACAATATGAGTCATAAGCAATATGGGCTTAGTTTCTTTTTTTTTCCATATATTTTTTTCAAGCATATTGGGCTCCTTTTTGCGCTAAAAATTTTTGCCATGAAATATCCTGGAAAGCTTCCGCAATGGTAAAAATATCTTTATCACCGCGTCCTGATTGATTGATCAGTATGATTTGGTTTTTATCAAATTTTTTATCGCGTATTTCATGAAATGCGCCGGCAAAAGCATGACCAGATTCGAGTGCCGGGATGATACCTTCTTTTAGCATAGTCAAGGTCAATGCATCTAAAACTTCCTGGTCAGTTGCCGCCATAAAGTGGACTTGTTTTTTTTCGTACAAATCCGCTAGAATTGGCGAAACACCCACATAATCCAATCCAGCAGCAATAGAATGCGTTTGGTTCATTTGCCCTTCTTCATTTTGCAAAAAGTATGTTTTGTAGCCATGAGCAATGCCAATGCGCGCATCTATTCCTGATAGCCGTGATGCATGCTGTCCGGTTTGTAGTCCTTTACCTCCTGCTTCCACACCAATAAGCTTGACACCAGGCTGATCCAAAAATCCAGCAAAAATTCCAAGAGCATTGGACCCTCCGCCGACACAAGCAAAAACCATATCCGGTGCTTTGCCAGTGATTTGTTGCATTTGTATTTTTGCTTCTTTGCCAATGATGGATTGAAAATGGAAAACCATTTCCGGAAACGGGTGAGGGCCGCACGCAGTACCCAATACATAATGCGTATCATCTGGATGAGTCACCCAGTCCCTAAATGCTTCATTAATAGCGTCCTTTAATGTCTGACTCCCGTCCTGCACGGCAATTACCTGGGCACCCATTTTTTCCATCCAAAAAACATTTGGTCTTTGCCTCTCCACATCTTTCGCTCCCATATAAATCGTGCATTCAAAACCCATTTTTGCGGCCATTATAGCTGTAGCTATACCGTGCTGACCAGCACCGGTTTCAGCGATGACTCTTTTTTTGTTCATTTGTTTGGCCAACAATCCTTGACCCAAAACATTGTTGATTTTGTGGGCACCGGTATGATTGAGATCTTCTCTCTTAATATAAATTTGCGGGCCACCAAAATACTCAGTCAGGTTTTTAGCAAAAGTGATTGGAGTGGGCCGATTGGAATAGGTCGCTAACAATTCAGTGTATTTTTTCCAAAAATTTATATTATTTTTTATTTCCTGAAAAGCTTTTTTTAGAGATTCAAAATTGCTATGAAGTATTTCCGGAATAAATGACCCACCAAATATTCCATAGTATCCTTTGTCTGCCATATTGTGACCGCCTTAAAACAAAATTAGAAAAATGAAAAATAATTGCTAGACCGGTAAAAGTTATCCTTTACAATCTGATGCAGCAATATTCGATAGATAGTTTTTGTGAATATTTCCTTTTTGTGTCGTTTTATTGAAATAGGAGTGTTACGTAAATTGAATTTTTCTTTAAATACAAAATCAAATGAAAAATCCGCGACAAATAGCGAATCATTGCGAGCAACAGATATCGTAAATAAAATTGTAAGCGGAGACCGTCTTTGGCTTAGCAAAGCCATTACGATATTGGAAAGCGCAAATCATCGAGATAGAAAATTGGCAAATGAAATTTTGGACATGGTTTTGCCCTATTCAGGGAAATCATGGCGAATTGGTATCACGGGCGTACCGGGTGTGGGGAAAAGTACCTTTATTGATGCTCTGGGTCAGTTGATTTTATCTTTGGGCCATAAAATGGCTGTTCTCGCCATAGACCCGTCTAGCCAAAAAACCGGAGGAAGTATTCTAGGGGACAAGACCCGGATGCACCACATTGCCAATCACAAAAATGTGTTTATCCGTCCATCGCCAGCAGCAAAAACATTGGGCGGCGTTGCCGCAAAAACTAGAGAAACAATTTTTTTGTTAGAAGCCGCCGGATTTGACATGATTGTTGTGGAAACGGTCGGAGTGGGACAAAGTGAAATTTCCGTGCATTCAATGGTTGATTTTCTCATTTTGCTAGTTTTGACAGGTGCTGGAGATGAGGTGCAGGGCATGAAAAGAGGGATCATGGAAATAGCTGATGCAGTGGTCGTCAATAAGGCGGATAAAAGTCAGTATGCGGCGTGTCAAAAAATCCAAAAGCAATATGAACAATTTTTTCATTTTTTACCGCATTTATCATTCTGGGTTGTGCCGGTTTTGTTGCATTCAACGCAAAATCCTGAATTGTGTCAGCAAATTTGGCAAAAAATTGAATCTTATATGTTATTATCCCGAAAGCAGGGTTATTTTGAGAACAAACGTCAAGAGCAAAAATCATTTTGGCTCCAGGAAAATATTCGTTCTCAATTGGAAATTTTTTTTAGTAAATCCGAAGCAGTTCAAAAGAAAAAATCTCAGTTGCAAAATCTTGTACAAGATTCTCAAATGAGTTCCAATCGAGCTGCGGAGTTGATTTTGCGAGAATTTATAGGTGAGGTCAAAAGTGGACAAATCTCTATTGAAAGTTAAAAACCTTACAGTTCATTTTTCTCAACAAAAGGAATTGTTGCAGGCAGTACGTGGCATTTCTTTTGATATGCACAAGGGTGAGGTCTTGTGTTTGGTTGGCGAATCAGGCTGCGGTAAATCTTTGACTGCTTTGAGTATACTGAATTTGGTGGGTTTTCCGGGACAAAGCAAAGGCGAAGTTATTTTTGAAGACAAAGATTTGCTCCAGGCAGATGAAAAATATTTATCAAAAGTGCGAGGTGGCCGTATTGGCCTTGTATTCCAAGAACCGATGGCTGCTCTCAACCCGGTCTTTACTATAGGAGATCAAATATTGGAGTCTTTGCTGCTGCATCGTTCTTTTTCAAAGAAACAAGCTCATTCGGAAATGCGTCGTTTATTGGAATCTGTTGGCATTGGAGACGTACAAAGAAGGTTGTCCAGTTATCCGCATGAATTGTCCGGCGGAATGCTGCAAAGAATAATGATTGCCATTGCTTTGGCCGGAGAACCGGATATTTTGATTGCGGATGAGCCAACAACAGCATTAGATGTAACGATTCAGACACAAATTTTATCATTATTAAAAACCATTGTGCGGGAAAAAAATGTGGGTCTATTGCTAATCACGCATGATTTTGGCGTGGTTGCGGAAATGGCACACCGGGTAGCTGTGATGTATGCCGGTGAGATCGTTGAGATCGGTCCGGTCCGCCAGATTTTTGATACGCCAAGGCATCCATACACAAAAGGACTTTTTGATGCGCTGCCTCATACTATGCGGCAGAAAAAGTTGGTTCATATTCCAGGTAGTGTACCAGATTTGTCCAATATGCCGGAAGGTTGCGCGTTTCATCCGCGTTGTCCTCGAAAACAGGTGAAATGTACGGATTTTTCCCCTGCCTTGGAGCAAGTAGACTATTCTCGCACCATGAACAATGTTTTGAATAAAAATATTTCAAAAAGTTTATCTAAAACCAATGCAGAGGAAAAAAACTATAAAGAGTTAGAAAAAAGAAATGGACATGAAATAGCATGTTTCAATCCTTATATGGATTATTAGAATATTTCTATATTTGAATAAAATAGGGTTAACTTGGTGAAAGAAGAAAATTCTCAAGTAAATGATTTTGTAGAGGCAATTCCTCCTGAAGTTTCAGATGGAATCCAAGATTGGGCATCCATTCTAAAAATGATCGGTCATCCACAGCGTCTTTCCATATTGTATACATTGTGCAAAAAGCCCAGTTCTGTAAAAGAATTGCAGGATTTGTTGCAAATGCCGCAAAGCGTTTTGTCACAGCATCTGGGATTGTTGCGTCGCGCAAATTTAGTGAATAGAAAAAAAGATGGAACATTGGCAATTTATTCGATTGGACAAAACAGGGTTCGGTCTTTGATGGATACAATATGTCAGCTTCCGGCTGAAAATCGCAATAAATCAGAAATAGATTCATGATTATCACAGTGAAAAAATATTTTGAGGAGTATATTTATGATGGATATGGAACAAACAGATTTTTATGCTTTTTTGGAGTCATCCATTCAGAATGGACAAAATATTAAATTTATTCTAGATTCATTGTACAATGAATCCGAAAATCGTGTGGAGTTTGTCATAACAAAAATAATGGAACATTACCAGCGAGAAGATTTGATCACTACTGTATATACTTGCGTTAAAGAACTTGTTATTAATGGAATGAAAGCCAACGCGAAAAGAGTCTTTTTTGAAAAAAATAATCTTGATCCATACAATGAACAAGATTATAAAAAAGGTATAAGTTTATTTCGCGACATTGTGCAAAAAGGTGAATTGGAAAATTATTTGCATGAGGCTAAGACTAAAGGCCTATATGTAGAAATTGATTTTGAACATGATTCAGAACATACTTTTGTGCGTGTGATTAATAATGTGGAATTGACTGAAACAGAAAAAAGCCGAATTGAAACAAAAATGCATCAGGCAATGAAATATGACGATATCGCCCAGTTTTATATGGATTCTGTAGACGATATGGCCGAGGAGGGAGCAGGTATGGGATTGACCATGATTATATTAATGATGAAAGGTCAGGAGCTATCCTTAGAAAGGTTTAAAATAACTACTCAAAATGATAAAAAAACCATTGCTACGTTAGATTTCCCCTTTTCTTAGTTCTAGGCTTGTATGATTTCGGTTCTATGAAATATTCTATTAAATAAGTGAGTTTTTAGCGGGTCGGGTCTCAGGACTTGTGTGACGCATATCTGTTGCCTTTGTTGGTGCGGTTCTCAGACCCGCACCAACAAAGAATCAAATATGTGATCTTGCCATCAAAATTGGATGGCCCCTCGAATTGCGTTTGTAGCCACATTTGCTGCCTGACGCGCCTCTGTTCTTGGGATCATTAATTCTTTATTCAGTATATCTGTAATTAAGTTTTTCATTATTTTTTCTGTTTCATCGTCATCAAAAATGAAAAGTGAATAATTGTCTCCCCGAGGCGTATCTATAGTAAAACTCGACATGGATACAATAGGTTTTTTGCCGACCATGACCCGATTGTTTCGGTAGTCATTAAAGATTTCCAATTCATTGAAGCGATACGGTATAGTTTTGCCGCTGTCGCGAAATACAGGCTCTACGGATCTTTTTAGATAACCGCTGGGTTCGGTCAAAATATAAATTTTGTATCCGTCACTACGAAATGTTACAGCAGAACCATCTGAAACAATTTCTTTGACATTCGCGTAGCTGATAATTTCAATAATTGTGTAAATGCTCCCTTCTGGATCATAAGTTGTTGTCAGTACATAGCCTCTTGTCAGTGGTAATTTATTTTGTTCATAAAGCTTGAATAGATGCTGCGGTCTTGCCATTTTGTTTCTCCCTTTTAATTAATATTCGGTTTTATTATTGATTTATTTTGCGGCCTAAATGGCCTTCTATGGATTCTATTTTTTTGGTCAACCGGTTTTGTTTGCCTTTACGATAATCCATTTTAACGGATATAGTGATTCTATCGCAATCTGAAGACATTTTATTGTAACATTGAGTTAGTACATCCAGTACTTCATGCCAGTCCCCTTCTACCACGGTCCCCATTGGGTTGAGTTTATAATCCAAACCAGATTTATCGATAATGTCCAAGGACCTGGATACATATTGACTAACGCTTGCCCCTTTATCTAAAGGAGTCATGCTAAATTCCATAAGAACATTCTTTTCATTATCGCTATTCTTGGTATTGCTTGGCATGGCTCATTCCTTTTTTTTGATTAAATCAAATTGTAGTTTTGTATTGTACAATCTTTCAATATTTATTATTTAATTTTTGGTGTTCAATGAATATTCTGTTGTTAAATGTTCAACAAAATTTTGGCATGATCTATCCAAAATTTGGTAAATTTCTTCAAATCCGTTGATGCCACCGTAGTAGGGGTCTGGTACAGCGGCTGTTTTATTTGATGTCATTGGATCAAATTCACGCATCATAATTATTTTGGCGTTGGATGAATTTCTTTGTCTATCAAACATTTTTCGCAAATTGTGAAAATTTTCTTCATCCATTGCTACTAGATAATGAAATTTTTCAAGCATTTTGGGAGATACTTGCTGGCCTCTGTGATCCGAAATATCTATGCCATATTTATGGGCGATTTGCTGGGTTCTAATATCAGGTGCTTGATCTATGTGCCAGTGCCCGGTCCCCGCTGATTCAATATTTATAAATTGCTCGAGTCCTTTTTGTTGGACGATTTTTCGCAATATACCTTCTGCTAACGGAGACCGGCATATATTGCCTAGACAAACGAATAAAATCCGAATAGTTTGTGTGTCATTCATATATTTTGTCCGTTTAGATTGTCCTTTGAAGTTTCTATTTGTATTTTATATCAATAATGCCTTTATTTTGTTGATGCATCCAATAGTGTTTATAAAAAGTCAACAAAAAATTGTAGTGAATAGAAAATCATATTGCCTGCAATATACTATCCATAACAATTTTTCCATCAGAATTTCCTAGAATGGTTTCGCTGGCGCGCTCCGGATGGGGCATCATACCTATTACATTGCCGTTTTTATTGGTTATGCCTCCAATGTTTTTGTAAGAACCATTGGGGTTGTCTAAATATGAAAATATGATTTGTTCATTTTCCAATAGTTCTTGGTATCCAATGTCATCAATAAAATAACTTCCTTCCCCATGAGCTATGGGCAATGCAAACTCTTTGTTGCCAATATTTGATAAATATGCTGAACGCGGACTATGTCCTTTAAGAGGTGTCTTTCTACATTTGAACAATAGGTCTTTGTTCAACACCAATGCGCCAGGCAAAAGTGAAGCTTCGCACAAAATTTGAAAACCATTGCATATACCCAGCACAGGTTTGCCGCTTTCTGCGAATTGTATGATGGATTGCATGGCTGCAGAAAATCGGGCAACTGCGCCAGCTCTCAAATAATCACCATAAGAGAAACCGCCTGGCAAAATGATAAGATCATAGTCTTGTATAGAAAAGTTGTCTTTGTGCCATATAAAATTCGTTGGATATTGGTATACATTTTTAGTGACATGAAAACAATCCCTGTCACAATTGGAACCAGGAAAGACCAAAACGCCCACTGTTTTTTGTTTCATTGAATACCTTGAATACTTTTCAGTTTATTAATTTAAATAGTGAATCATGCCAAATAGAACAATCATTTGATTTCTTGTATTTGCAAATGATAGGCTTCGATAACTTTGTTTACTAGCAATTTATCGCAAACATTGTCGGCTATAGTTTTTGCGGTTGCTAGATTATCTGCTTCCACATTTAACTGTATCCATTTGCCTATTCGGACATCTGTAATTTCTTCAAAGGACAGGTTTTCCAAAGCATTTTTTACTACCTGTCCTTGAGGATCCAAAACGGATTCTTTGAGTGATATATAAATATCAGCATGAAATTTTTGGGACATTATTTTGCCTTTTTTTGAATTTGTTTTTTACCATACTTTTTTGTGTTTTGTATTTGTCTTGTATTTTTTGTTATGCATGATCTTGCTTTTTTGCTGTTGCCTTTATTTTGTCTAGTTTTTCGTCATTTTTGTTTTCTTCGTTGCCTTCTTTGTTGTTTTTTTCGTTGTTTTCTTCGTCCATTGTATGCAGGTCTTCCGGTGCGATAGTCTCTTTGATGGACTCGGTGTTCATGCTATGCCGATCAATAAGATTTTGCATGGTTATATTCTTTAACTTTTGATGTCGGAAACTTTCTATTTCTGTGAAATGTTTTTGGATTTCATTTTTTAATGTATGTTTTGAAGAAAATTTGGGGACAAAGAATGACCTTTGCAACATTAAGTTGGTGATTTCATCCAGGTTAATAAGCTTGGCTGCCTTTAACGGTACATAAATATCATGTTCGTCCATGAATTTAATATAGCCATTTTCTTCAAAGGTGAGCATTACATTGCCATATTCTTCTTGATTCGCGTTCATTAAATGCCGCAGTTGTTTATCCTGTGTTGTTCCTTTGCCGAGTTCATAATTGCGGTAAATATGAAACAATATATTTATCGCGTCAAAGAGGTATATTTCTTCGGTATTTTTCTTTTGGAAAAAAGTCTTACTGGCATACGAGGATGGGTGATGCAGAGTGTATGTGATTTCTGCGCCAAATAAGGTTATCACCGCTGAGGCATAGATCATCAATAAGAAGATAGGGATGATAGCCAAAGCTCCATAAATGGCTTGTGTGCCTCCGGTTAGATTTTTGACATAAAACATAAAACTCAGAATAAAAATAACCCATACGGCAGAAGTCACAGAAGCTCCAATGGCAGCCGGTTTGTATGGAACCTTTGTGTTTGGCAATGTTATGTAGGCGACAATAAAAAGCAGCCAGATAACAGCAAAGGGAGCAAGAAAATTGATTAAGGAATACCAGAAACTTTTACCACCCATAACTTTTTGCCATTGAGCGTTTGCCAGGTTTGTTATCGCTTTTGTTTTGTATGCGGAAAAATTTTCGCCAAAGGCGAATATCTGGTTGTTGTATTGGGCCAGGGAATAAAAACTCCAGCCAGAGTGTTTTTCTCTTGTCCAGCGTTCACCGCTGTCTATGGTGTGCAATAAATACCCATCTTGTCCGGATACAATGGCTTGTTTTGGTCCCAATGCTATTATGGAATAGTAGTCTTGATTGGCTCGATTGCGTTTGAGCCATTGTTTGCCCTGGGTGGTAGAATAAAGAATCAGCCCCTTGGCTCCTGTCAGCCACATTTCACCTTGCGCGTTGATGCTTATATCATGCAATGCAACATATTTGTTGCGTATCTTGGCAAGGGGAATTTGCTGAAATTGCCAGGTTGCTCCATTGTCCATGCTCGTAATAATCGTCCCCTTATCTCCTAAAATATACCCCTGATTGTTGGCAAAAAAGATTTTATTGAGATCAAAATGCTGCAAATTGATCAATGGATTGTTGATTTCCGGCAGTATTTGCGTCCAATTTTTGCCACTGTCTGAGGTTTTCAAGATGATCCCATTGCGTGCAATCAGCCATCCGTTTTTTGAATCTTCAAAATGGATATCTTGGATCTGTAATCCGCCAAAAGTGCCGGTCAGATTTATTTTGCCGAAACGAATGATATTCCATCTTTTTCCATTGTCATTGGAAAAAAGCACACTTCCATTTTCCGATGTTATCCATAAGTTTTGTCCGTGATGATGAATGGCATTGTATTGAGCTTTTGTCAAATCTTTCAAGCTAAGACTTGCAGTTGATTTGTTTTCTTCCGCAATAGGTGCAATGTCCCGCGCTTCAATCGAGGAATGGATAATGTATATCTTTTGGTTGTCCAGATCAATTTTTGTAAAATCCAAAGAGGCTTGTTGTTTCATATTGGCATTTGTCTGTGTGATTAGGCCTCGGTCGCCAATAAGCCAAATTTTATTTTGGACCACAGCAGTATCATGGATGGTAGGCATTGTAAAGATATTGGCCATGATTCCGGCCATAGAACCGCCAATGGCAAGCAAAAGCGGGCCCAATGTCAATGCAGCCCAATAATAGATGACTTTCATCATCACTGAGCGTTGTACTTGCACTTTCCAAATAGTATTGAATGTTTTTTCCAGAGTTCTCAATACAGCAGTGGCGGAAAAGATTAATACCAATAAACCAATACCACCAATGCCGGCAGCATTGTCTGTCAGACCAATAATGGCATTGGTAAAAGGACTGATATCAATATTGAGATTGTGTTCTTTGATATATTGTTCCGCAATTTTAATAATTTGTTCTTTTTTGTTGCCAAGGCCTCCGTATGCGGAAAATAAGGAAAAACCAACTGTTAGCATTGGTATAAGAGATACTATGGTAGTATAGGCAATCGCAGAAGCTCTGGAAAGACAATCATCTTTCAGGAATTTGTGAGCAGAAACAGTAATCACTTTCAGGGCATTGATAAATATGGAACTTATTTTGTTAAATTCTTTTTCAATATTCCAAATATCATCCCAAAATTGTTTGGCTTGTTCTGTGAGACTTTTTTTGATTTTTTTATTTTTTGTTTGAACTTCTGTCTTTTTTTTCATGTAAGTACTCCATAAAGGATATTGCTAATAATTATAATTTCTAAAGAATAAAACTAAGAAAAAATAAAAAGTAGGCTTAACTATGCAACAAAAAAAAGAAAACAATGAAGAAAATCCATTAGACACAAGTATAAACTCCGCTACTGATACTGGGCCGCATTTTCATGTTCATTTCCATGATATTGATGAGACTGTGGCGCGTGAATTGGCTCTCAATTTGGCTTTGGATTTGAAAAAAACTCAAGAAAAAATTGATCTGTTACGTTCTGAAATAAATGAATGGCAACAACGGCTTTCCGGCATAAATAAACTCAATGAATCTGATATTCAAACGAAAATCCAGGCTCGAATTGAAAACCTGCGTGTTCAAATGAATCAATACCAGAATCATAAAGCTGATTTGAAAGAAGAAATCCATACTGTAAATAGCCAGGCTTCGTCTGCTTCGCAGGAAAATGAAGCCAAAATAAGCATTGTCCGCAACTCCATAGAACAAATGCTGGGGCAAAAAATGGATGACATACTTATGGAAGAAAAAATGGCTCAGCTTGAAACACAAAAAAAAGTGGATCAGGATTTGGATATGCTAAAAAAACAATTGCAGGATAAATAGTTTTTTATGTATTCATTTCAACCAGAGCAAAAGCAAATAAACAATGAGAATAATAGGACAATTCGTTTATGACATCCGAAGAAGAATATAAATATTGGATTGAAAAATTTTATACCGGAACAATGTTTGTTCCCGGCTGGGACCAGCAAATTCATAAAGCTTTGGATGGCTTGTCTCCCGAGGATAAAAGCATGGTAGAAACGGCGTTGCGTGCTCTTGGAGATAAAATATGTCTGGAGTGGGCCAAAGACAATCGTATTCGAAGAATTGATAATAAGGATCTAATTAGTTTTGGTGATAGGATCAAGCAGGCTAAAAAAAATGGTTTAGAAAGTTTAATGCAAGAAATACGTGTATTGGATCAGATGGTGGACGATCGTTTGGCAGAATAAGTTTGCGCATCATTAATATCTGAAGTGCTGTGAGAGAAATTTAGCAGTCGATAGACAATTATTCCGGTTTCTGATACTTCCATATCCGCATAGCCTTTTTGTACCATTTTTTCCAGCTCAATTTTGGCATTATCCAGAGACACAGGTGTATCCACCGCTATGTCCATTGGTGTGATGAGCCCCTTTTTTTTCTGAGCAACTTGCAATATAATTTTTTCGATATCTGTAGGATTGGTTATGGGTGTAGAATGGTGAGAGTTGTTGTATGTGTTTGAATCAGAAAAGTGTTTATTGTTAAATGCCCTTACCTGTGCCGGCAAAGTAAATAAATCTATGAGCCAGCCAATACCGAAAAAACCTAGTGTAAAAAAATAAAGCAATCCAACACCGATTTTTTCCAAATAAAATTTGTGTCCGCCCATGATTCCCAAAAAATACCACAATACATAAGCTACACCAAGATTGCGTCTTTCTTTCATAATTTTTGTCCTAAATCATTTTGAATATTAATAAAAGAATACCCTGAAATGATATTAATGATATTATTGGTTTCTATCATTTTTGTAAAATCATTTCAGGGTGATTCTCAAGCAAATCGTTTTTTTTGTGCGTTGGTTAGAGCCCCATGTCTTTGGCCAAAATCTCTGCAATATCTTTCACTTTGACTTGTTCTTCTTGCTCTTTATTTTTCACACCATCCTCTATCATGGTCATGCAAAAAGGACAATTCGTGGCAATAGTATTGCATTTTTGGTTGAGCAATTCTTCAGTGCGATTGTCATTGACTCTGGGTTCTTTTTCTTCCATCCACATTTGCGCACCACCGGCTCCGCAGCAAAAACTTTTGCTATGAGCACGCGGCGGATCCACTACTACTTTGCCCATATTTTTTATGATTGCACGCGGCTCTTGGTATACATTGTTGTAACGTCCCATATAACAGGAATCATGGTATACAATTCGTTCCTTATTATCTGAAATACTTGGTTTGAGCTCACCATTTTGAATCAATTCATTGATGAGTTCTGTGTGGTGCAATACTTCAAAATCACCGCCAAACTGGGGGTATTCATTTTTTAGTGTATTGTAACAATGCGGACAAGTGGTGACGATTTTTTTTATTCCGTACCCTTTCATTGTGTCCACATTGGCTTGAGCTAAAGTTTGGTACAGGTATTCATTGCCCCCTCTACGCGCACTATCACCGGAGCATTGTTCCTCTGTGCCCAAAATGCCAAAATTTACTTTAGCTTTTTGCAAAATTTTTGCTAAAGCCACAGATACCTTTTTGGCACGATCATCATAAGAACCAGCACATCCCACCCAGAAAAGATAGTCTACGTCTTTTTTTTCTGCCAAAGTAGGAATATCCAATCCTTTTGCCCAGTCCGCACGTTTTTCTGCGCCTATTCCCCAAGGGTTGCTTTGATTTTCCATATTGGTAAAAGTTGCTTGCAATTCTGTGGAAAAATCCGCTTCCACCAATACTTTGGAGCGCCTGAGATCTGTCAATTTTTCCATTGGATTGTTGCCCACCGGACAAGCTTCCACACAGGCATTACACGTGGTACAGGCCCAGATAGATTCTGGCGAAATGTACTCTGGATAAATGGGCACTTCAGGCAATTCTTCTTTACCTTCCTTTTTTGCTTTCGCAATGAGTGGCATTTTTTCCAGAGTGGCATGTTTGATTTCTACAATCACTTCTTTCGGATTTAATGGTTTTTTTGTGGCAAATGCCGGACATTGATCAGTACATCGTCCGCATTCGATACAGGCAAAGCCGTCCAATAAACTGGTCCACTTGTATTCTTGTAGATTTGTGACTCCCCAAATAGCGTCTTCTGCCTCGAGGTCCATATATGACATTTGACCTTTGGGCTCTAAACTTGTAAAATAAAAGTTGAAGGGAGCAAAAACCAAATGACCATGTTTGGAATTGGGTACATAAGCGGCAAATGTCAATACAGCACCCAAGTGTATCCACCAAGCTCCTTTTTGAATCATAACTAGGCCAGCCTGGTCATAAGATAGAAAAAATGAAGCGAAATAGGCCCGAATAGGGCTATAAGCGGACAATTCTTTGCCATAAGAAATGGACAACAAATAGGAAGTAGACTCCATGATAATACCTGAAACCATAAGAGTGCCTATCATGGTAATAACTATGGCAGATGGTAAGGAAGGTCTATCCAAATTGGGGGATAAAATGACCCATCTTCTCCAGGCAAAGTAGAGTAGGCCAAGAAGTACAAGTAGAGTAAAGATATCCAAAGATAATGCGTAGATTACGGCTATGGTTCCCCAACTGGGGTCCAATAGTACTGGAAAATGAAAACCATCAACAAAACCTTCGATCATTTGGCTCAACGTGGTGATACTATACACTAAAAATCCATAAAAAATGAATAAATGCATAATCCCACGTAAAGGTTCTTTGAATAGTTTTTTTTGCAATATGACATTGACAAAAAATATTTTGATTCGTTTGGATATGTTGGATGTTACATTATCGGGTTGAGCGTTTTGGATGAGTTTTAGACGAAATAAAACTCCATACGTAAAAGCGCCCAAACCTGCTATCATTGCGAGAATAAAAATAATTCTCTCGGCAATTCCTAATGGTTCAAAAAGCATTTTGCTTCTCCCCTTTCACATTTTTTTGTCGAGAATAAAACCTATTCAGGAAAAGCTTGCTAATTGGCAAGAAAAAACTCACTTTCTGTCTAATAATATCCTCTTCCGAGAATATTTTTTTGCTGGATCCTTTTTTGTTGTAAATAATAATAATAATCTTTTTCCATAGTTTTGCTTAAATTTCTGTAGTATTGATGAATTTCGTCATAGATCATGGCCTTGCTTTCCCAAACTGTGATGTCTTTAATAATGATTGAATGACTATCTTGCGGCATAAGATAATCCACATGTTTGATCAGAATATCTTCAAAGTTTCCATCATGGGGAGTTTTATCAGTAATAAATGTCCGTTTAAATCCGTATCCATGTTTATTTTGTTTTTCTTCTATTACAAATTGAATTTCTGTTATATCCTTGTCAGTAATTGTCACAATAGCTTCCTGGCGTTTGGTCCAGTATTTTTGTTCTGGATTACAAAAGGGATATTGATTCACATAATAATGAAGTTTTTGATCTTTGTATTTTTTTTTCAATATAGGTAAAAAAATTTTCATTTTTTCCATTTCCTGGGCAATATTTGCAGAAATGTTTTTTATTTTATCTTTGTGTATTTGTATATGTGCGTTTTTTTCTTCTTTTGACAGATATTGGGGATTGTTTTTTTCTTCTGCGTAAACAAGCATGCCCAGACTAAAAATGACAAGAAAAAAGAAGATATAGTATAATTTTTGTTTCATTTGTTTTTCTATTGGTTTCATTGAAATAATTTTCCTTTTTGTTTTTACAATAATTTTTAGCCACAGATTGATAAGAAAGCAAAAATATGATAAGATTCAAAACAAAGAACGGGTTTAAAGGCTGTCTTTGAGAAAACTACTGGCATGGCGCATGGTGTATTCCTTGTTAAAGGAGTCCAAAAACTCATCCAGTTTATCTCCTTCTAGATTGTAGGTCGCGGCAATTTCCCGGCCTTCTACTCGTATCACAGTCACCGGAATCATTGTGGTACCGGTAAAAAATGGAAAAAATAGATTAATGATTTCATTTTTTCGCAAGCTTGTATCTACGAGAAAAAACAATCCTTCACTGCCAATATTCAAAACTTTTGCTGTAAACAGACCCTGCCTGTTATCTATTTGATAGTCCAGAGAAAAAGAACAATTCAATCGTTCTTTGTTTCTGCGATCTAGTCTTCCTGATATTTGATTTTGTTCAGCCATCTTCAGTTATCAAACATATATTTCTTATTAACGGATTTTTATGAAAAAAATTGAGTGAAAACAATGCAAATTGACAAAAAAATTAAGTTTCATAGACAAATAATTGGGAATTTCTGTCTTTTTGCCATTTTTTTTGGACGCATTCTGGAGCTTGCTTTGTTTCCACTTCTTCAAAATGCAATTCACGAAAGAATCTGGCAGCTCTAGTCGTAAAGGCAAATATTTTTATTATTCGCTTTTTTTCCATGCTTTCTATCATATAGGATACCATTTTTTTCCCTATTCCCAAATGTCGATAGTGCGGATCCACTGCCAGTCCAGCCAATTCTGCAGCCTGGTTTTCTTGACATGGGTGCAAAGCTGCAACAGCGCATATTTTTTCATCCAATTCAAATACATAGTAATCTTTTATGTCAAGTGCAATATCTTCGGAAGATCGATTTTTTAATTCTCCATAATTTTGTGAGTTTTGAAGGATTTCTAAAATGCGTTGCAAATCAGATAGGGAAGCTTGCCGAATATTATTGTATTTTTTTCCAGTTAATAATAATCCATGGCCAGCTTTAGTAAATACTTCCTGTAGGATCGCATCTTTGCTCAAGCCGTTGATAAAGTGGATTCTTTCCACTCCTTTTTGACAAGCTAACATAGCAGAGCCAAGCCTTTCACTTAACAGTTCATCCAGAGGGGATCGTTTTTGCAGATCATGGATTTTTGTTTGAAGGTCATCCAAATCCATCATTCCCATTTGATCACTGAGCCATTTGTAATTGTCCGTAAAACAATAGATCAGCTTTTTTGCGTTCAAAGCTACAGCGATTTGTGCGGCAATGTCCACGCCCCGCAGATTGTAATGGTTGCCCTCTGAATCCAGCCCCAGTGGCGGTACAATAGGCAGGAAGCCTTGTCTTAGTATGCCATACAATTTACTTTTCCTAATCTTGTCTACCTGACCTGTATGCAGAAAATCAATGCCATGAATGATTCCCATTGGCCTGGCTTTGACAAAATTTCCGATAATCGGGTTCATGGTAAATCCTGTCAGGTGCGTATTGGTCAGTGATTTTAGTATTTTGTAAGAAAGTTGTAATGATACTTCGGTTGCTATTTGCAATATTTCCACCGGTGTAACGCGAATGCTCTCATTATTAATAACATGAATTTCATTTTGATTGGGAGTGGTTTTTTCCGAGATTTGTTGCCTTGAGCCATGCACTAGGACAATCTTTATGCCTAAACTATGCAAAATAGCTATCTGACGGCATAGGTGGTTTAAGTTGTGTTCTTGGAGCACGCTGCCGCTAAAAAAAAGCACAAAAATATTGTTTTTGTATTTGGGAATATAGTGTAAAATATCATCTAATACCACGCTGGATGTTTTTTCCAATATTTTGTCCAATGTTTGTTTCCTTTGCTAATTTGTTTTGTTTTTTTTTATAAGATTGTCGGTGATTTGCAAATTGATTGACTTTTTGCGCCCAGGTTATCTTTTTATTTTATGTTGTTTATTTCGATATTATTTAAATAGCTTAGATAGCAACAAAAAAAATATTAAGGATTCTTAAAAGTCAAATGAAATTATCCAAAAATCCCTATAAAGGCACGAGAGATTTTTTTCCAGAACAGATGCGTTTGCGTAAGCAGGTTTTTGGCAAATTGGAGCAAATAGTGGAAAGCTTTGGTTATGAGCCCTATGACGGGCCAATGCTAGAACCATTTGCATTATATGCTGCCAAAACCGGTGAAGAAATTGTGAATGATCAATTGTACAGTTTTGAAGACCAGGGAGGCAGGAAAATGGCTATGCGTCCAGAAATGACTCCGACTTTGGCTCGAATGGTTTCTCAACGGCAAAGAGAATTGGCAAAACCTATTCGCTGGTATTCCTTGCCCAATTTGTGGCGTTATGAGAATCCGCAGCGAGGCCGTTTGCGTGAGCATTGGCAATTGAATGTGGATATTTTTGGTGTGGACGGTATGGATGCGGAAATTGAGATTATGATTTTGGCAATGGAAATTTTGCTGAGTTTTGGCGCAACAAAAGATATGTTTCAGCTTCATTTCAATCATCGTGGCTTGATGGATACACTGTTGGACAAAGTTCTCGAATTGGACCCGGCTATGCGCCATAAAACAGCTAAAGCTATTGACAAAATGAAAAAAATATCCACTCAGGATTTTGAATCAATCTTAGTTCAGGCTGGATTGAGTATTTCTCAGATAAGCATATTGCAAAGTTTTTTAGAGATTACATTTGAACAAATTCCGCAAAAATTTCCTTTATTGCAAAATATTTGGCATTATTTACAAGAAATGAAGAATGTACTTGAAGAGGCCGGTTATGGAGATTTTTTAGTATACGCGCCTCAGATAATGCGCGGCTTTGATTATTATACTGGGACTGTATTTGAAATATTTGACCTGAATGAAAACAATAGAAGGTCTTTGTACGGAGGAGGCAGGTACGACAATTTAGTCGGCCTATTTGGCGGTCAATCATTGAGTGGTATTGGGTTTGGCATGGGCGATGTGACTTTTTTTGATTTTCTGGAAGCACACAATTTGACGCCTATATCCCATAAACCTTTGACCGTTATGTTGGGCATATTTCCTGAAACGAAAAAACAGGATATTTGGCGTATTGTGAAAAAAATTCAAAAGCAGGGTATTGGTGTGGAGATTCCCTGGGAAGTTCCCAAGCTTGGCAAGCAATTGCAAATAGCACAAAAAAAAGGATTGCAAAACGTCTTATTGTTGGATGATACATACTTGGTGCAAAATCGGTTGTTATGGAAAAATCTGGCGACAGGAATTCAAAAGGATGTTGCTATAGAGCAAATATTGGATATTTTTGAATTGGATTCTATTTAATTTGATTCTATGAAAGAAGGACGGTATTTATGAAACAAGCATTGGCAATACTATTATTTGATTTTCGTCGATCTTGGCGCACAGATCGAAAAATGAGTTATGGTGCGCATTTGATTGGTTTGTTGTTGACCGGAGCCATTGTTTGGTTTCCGGTTTTTACAGTATTTTTGTTTTATTTTCCCTATACGGAATGGATACATGCCAATGCATGGTACATTGTTTTGTCGTATTTATTGGGATTTCTTTTTTGGGGATTTTGGTGGTATGTGTTGATTTTTCGTTTATTGGCTAGACATAGAGATCATGCAGTAAGAAAGAATGATCTGTGGGATGATTTTTCAAGATTTTGCACCCAGGAGATGAAAAGACAAGGTATAAAAAAAGAAGACAATCCAGACTTGGCAAAGCGTATTTATTCTTTGGAGTTGTTTGCCAATGAATATAAAAAAGCATTTATTTTGCGTCATCCTGGTCTTTGGACTTTTTTGACATTTGTGTCTTTTGGCATTGTTTCTTATGTGGTTGCCTTTTTCTTAATGCAAGATTTGCAAAGGATGCAACAATTTGAAGAAGAATATTTGCAAGTGCTGTCGGATGTTCTAATAGAAATGGGTATTTTGACAGAACCTGTGATACCTCAAAAACAAATTCCCTATAGAGAATACGGCATTTTCCTGGCGCTTTCTATTGTTTCCGGCGGATTGTTTTGGTTTTATTGGTGGTATATTTTGGTAAAGGATGGCAATTGTTTTTTTGATATGACAGAGAGATGGGAAACAGAAATACATTATTCTTTGCTTAGATAGAATTGAGTGTTGATGTTTTTTAACAAATATTGTACAAGAAATTGTAAGGAATAAATATGAGTTTTATTGATCATTTTACATCTGGTAAAAAAGGGATCCCGCGTGTTTTGTCTATCGCTGGATCAGATTCTGGCGGCGGCGCAGGTATACAAGCAGACATAAAAACATTTTCTGCGTTATCTACTTATGGTATGTCCGCAATAACCGCTGTAACAGCGCAAAATACAAAGGATGTCCTACAAATAATGGAGATGAGTCAGGAAATGGTTTATAAGCAAATCCAGGCTGTGGCTGAAGACGTTGGTGTTGATGCTTTCAAAACGGGGATGCTTTCATCCAGGCCTATTATTGAAGTGGTGATTAAGGCTATTGCGGATTTCCAACTAAAAAATTTTGTATGTGATCCGGTGATGCTGACAAAGAGCGGTGTTAAATTGTTGGCAGATGACGCGATAAATATATTGATTCATGAGTTGATACCTTTGGCTGATGTGATCACACCCAATATTCCCGAAGCAGAGGTTATAACAAAACAGAGTATCGATACCGAGGCTACGATAAGGGTAGCGGCAGAAAAAATTATGAATATGGGAGCTAAATGTGTGGTAATCAAAGGCGGGCATTTGCAAGGAGACCCTGTGGACTGGGTTTGTTCGCAAAAGCATTTTTTTGCGTTGCCGGAAAGAAGGATCAATACTCCGCACACACATGGCAGCGGTTGTACTTATTCATCAGCTATAGCAGCTTTTCTGGCTCGCGGCTATGAGACGGATCGAGCTATCCGTGAAGCAAAAAAATATATTCACAAGGCGATAAGCTTTTCACTTTCCCTGGGCAATGGTCATGGGCCATTGCATCATTTTCATTCATGGTATAAGTATTAATGCCATTTTCTGGATTGCTGGAAAACGCGATCCATCAGAGATAGATTTGGCGTCCTTGATATTAAACTGCCATTGAAAATAGAAAAGACTTCTGTTAATTCTTTGCCAAATTGGCTGGAATATGCACCATGTATGGTATAATGCTTATTTTTTTGCTTGGGTTTCCGTCCATTGTACGTTATCCATCATTAGTTTTTCCAACCTGTCCGCATACGCTCCAATTTCTGTGTCATTGATATCTGCGGGAACATGGAGCGGGGTCCCCAGTGAGCTGTAAACCACTGAGAATGGCTTGGGAAATTTATGGAAATCCCAGCTACGTGGGAATTCCCAGCGCGATACAGCCTGAAAATGCCAGGGGATAATCGGCAATCCGGTCAGTTTGGCGATCATTATTATTCCGGGCTGGACTTTATATTTTGGACCGCGTCGGCCATCAGGCGTGACTGATAAAGATGAAGATGTTTTTTTCAAATGCTTCACAGCCTGGATTAGAACTTCTCTGCCACCATGCGAGGATGATCCGCGGACGCACCCAAGACCAAATTGCCGTCCCGCCCAGGCAATATAATTTCCGTCTTTGCTTTTGCTTACGATGCCATCGTAGTTGCGGTGGCGAAAGACAAACATGGAATACAGCGTATTATTGTGCCAGGCTGCAATAATTTTTTGCGGGTATTTTGCTTCAAGTTGGTCCAAATCTAAGCTGTCTTTCCAGGTGATTCGGGTTGTCTTGCCGACAATTTTTACCAGTACAGTCAGCAACTTGAGAGCTAGTTTATGATGCAAGGGGATACAAATAGAGCCGCTATGAATATTTTTTCTTTTCATTATTTTTTTAAGTATCTGTTTTTTTTAGTCATAATATTATGTAGTTTTTTTATGTGAAGACATTTTTTTTTGTGGCCAGGGAAAAAATGCACTTGTGGTTTTTACATAATTCTTGTATGCGGGTTTGGTTTTTGTCAAAGTCTTTTCCAATAAGAAGATACCGGAAACATGGATAATAAGCCCAGTCATCAGAACAGCATCAAGAGCAGCAGTGTATTGCCCGGAAGCGATGGCCATGATCCCATAGCCCCACCAAATAGCTGAGTCGCCGAAATAATTGGGATGACGTGTGTAGCGCCAAAAACCGGTTTGCAACACCTTGCCTTTATTGTTGGGATTTTTTTTGAAAATTGCTAATTGCATATCCCCACCGGCTTCAAAGATAAACCCTATAGACCACACAA
>CAZCVM010000005.1:0-40935 GCA_964501965.1 uncultured Leptospiraceae bacterium
AATATTTTGGATAGCAAGTATGTGTCGTAAAGCAGTTTGTATTTTGCTTTCATCGAACACAAGTTGGTCCCTGATTTCTGAAGGTGTATTTTGATAGCTAAATCCGATTAAAAATAGATGCATAGTATTATTTATTAGAAAGCATGATTTCCTATAGAAAAGGTCAAGATTACAAAGACAAATCCAAAAAGAATGGCATAGGCTGCTTTTTTACCAAAAATTTTAAATTTGCTCTTTGTTATTAATAACGCAAAAAAATAAAACCAGGTAAATAATGCAAAAATCGTTTTTGGGAACAAAGCATCTTCTATGGTCATGTCCAATTGAATCATCCAAAGTCCACCTGTAATGATTCCCAAAGATAAGAAAAATATACCCAATTGAGAATACAAAAACATGAAACGCTTTATCAATTCTAAAGACGGAGTTTTTGTTAACAAATCAAGATTGCTTGATTTGTTTTTCATTTGATAATGCTTTGCCAGAAAAGAAATGGAAGCAATAAAGGCAATAAAAAAGAAAGTATAGCTTGCCAAAGCGGATGTAACATGAATCGGCCAATACAAAGATTGCATTGCTATGGGTAGACTTTTACCAAAATCCTGTAAAAATAAACCCAAGATAGACAATAGAAATAGAATTGGCAAAATGAATAGAAAAAAGGATCTTTTTTTTAAGCGCGTTTCAATGATAGTGCTTGAAAGAACAAGAAAAAACAGTGCTAAATAAAATGCCTGAGCAAAATTGGCAAGAGGAATTGTTCTGGTTTTTTTCCATATAACTAGAAAAAAAATAGAAAATGATAGATAGACCAGCAGCCAAACAATTTTATAAATGAGTTTGGAAAACTTGAGTTGTGAAACCTGGTTAAGGATATAAAGAATTGTTAATATGAATAGAAAAATACTTAGAAAAATCTTAATGTATAGAGTGTCCAAAGCTTTTTGTATCCTAATTTACCTTATTGATGGTGATCTTATTTATTGAAGTTATACCATTTCAATAAAAAAAACAAATAAAAAACAAAAAAAGTTGTCAACGCGGATTTTTTTTTTAATGTGACTGGGGATAAAATTGAATAATTGAGGACCAAAGCAGGCAATGATAGGGAAAATAAAATATATTTTTCATTTTTTTTTAATTTGGATTTTATTTTCATTTTTTTCAGATTGTTCGCCAAGAAATCGGGGGATTGCTCCCAATTTTGTGCTTCCCTTATTGAATGAAAAAACAATTTCTCTGGCTCAATTCAAAGGCAAAAAAATTGTTTTATTGAATTTTTGGGCTACATGGTGTTCTTCTTGCAAAACAGAAATTCCAGTGTTGAATGCGCTGTATGATAAATACAAAAAATCAGGCTTAGAAATAATTGGTATTGCTATTGATAAGGACAAAAATCAATTAAAAAGTTTTGTTAAAAATCAAGCCATTCATTATCCTATTGCAATGGGCAATCAGAAAATTCAATCGCTTTATAAGGTAACTGGTGTGCCGGAGTTTTTTTTGATCAATCGCGCTGGAGTTATTTTGGATATTTTTATTGGGCCACCGCCAGCTCGGGACTTGGAAAAGGCGATTGCAAAAAATATTCAAGTTGGTTTGTGAACAATGAGAAAAAATGGGAGAATAAAATGAACAACAAATCTTGGAAGTTTATTTTTCTGGGCGTCATGATAATGGCTGTTGTTTTGTTTTTGGCCTTGACTACTTTCGAAGAAAGTAAGTCCTATTTTTTGAATGTGGATGAAGTAAAAAATCTCGGCTCGAAAGCTATTGGTATGCCATTAAAAATGAGAGGCATTGTGCAAAATGGTTCATTGCGAAGAAAAGAGGATAAACTGGAGTTTGTGTTGTCTTTTAATGGCAAATGGATCAATATTCGTTATGTAGGTAGAGCTGTTGTGCCGGATACATTTAAACCCAATATTGAAGCAATTGTTGCTGGCACGATGAAGGATGCAAACCATTTTGAAGCTACCCAAATACAGGCCAAATGCGCTTCCAAATATGAAGCAGATTATAGCAAATTTAAGGAAAATACGAAAAATTCCATTTAGTTTTTTTATTTTTGTAAAAAATGATACGCTAATAAAGATGGGTTTTGTTTTTGAAACATTTTTTAAGGTTTAAATATGAAATCTTTTTTTTCCACTGTTTGGCTGATCTTTGCCAAAGATATTCGGTTGGAATTGCGTAGCAAAGAAAGTTTTTTTTCGATATTGGTTTTTTGTTTATCTGTTTTGGTGATTTTGCATTTTGCTATAAATCCGCAATCTGGAAAGGAAATTCAATTATTGCCGGCATTGTATTGGATAACACTCATTTTTGGCGGCTTATTGAGATTATCGAGAACTTTTGAAAATGAAAAAGTAGACAAGGCCTGGAATCTGATGCTTATTATCCCATTGGATCGCAGTGCTTTATATTTGGGAAAACTTTTAGGCAATGTGTTTATTTTTATTGTTTTAGAATTGTTTTTGATTCCATTATTTTTAATTTTTTTTCAAATTGATATCGATTTTTCTTTGATGGATTTGTTTTTGGTGATTACTAGCGGTATGATTGGATTGGCAGTATTGGGCACTACAATTGCCGCATTATCTATGAATTTGAAAATGCGAGATTTGATGCTTCCGGTTCTTTTATTACCCCTTTTGCTTCCGGTTTTAATAGGATCAGTGGAAGCAACCAGCGCAGTTATTCATAGTCAAGATATTTTTAAGTGGCTAAAAATTGTATTATCCTTTGATATTATTTACTTGGGAGTTTCTTTACTGCTTTTTGAATATACACTTGTATAAATATAAATATGTTATTAGGAAAATATATTGCATACAAACGAAGTTGTGAAAAAAATTTGGATCATTTTGGGAATCATTGCCTGGATTATGATACTGGTTGCTATTGTTTTGGTATTTTTTTATGCACCTAAAGAGAAGACTATGGGGCATGTGCAAAAAATTTTCTATTTTCATGTGCCCTCTGCCTGGTTAGCATTTTTAGCGTTTTTCATCGTCTTTATTAGTTCCCTTTTTGTTCTTATAAAGAAACATTTTTATTGGGATGCATTGGCTGTATCTGCGGCGGAAATTGGATTTGTATTTACGACTATCGTATTAATTACCGGGCCTTTGTGGGCTAAACCGGTATGGTTTATCTGGTGGACTTGGGATATCCGATTGACTTCGACTTTGATTCTCTGGTTGATTTATGCGGGGTATTTTTTGCTAAGAGAATTCGTCACAGATGTTTATGTCCGATCCAGATTGTCAGCCGTCATTGGGATTTTGGCTTTTGTGGATATACCTATTGTTTATTTTTCTATACGGTTGTGGCGGACTCAGCATCCATCACCAGTGTTTGCCGGAGGTCAGGGTAGCGGTTTGGATCCGCAAATGAGGCTAGTATTTTTCTTTGCATTAGCTGCATTTACTTTTTTATTTGTGTTTTTATTGTTAACAAATTTTTTTGCAAAAATTCAAAGGAACGAGATTGCAAAACTGAATTTCCAGATTGAAGAAATGGAGGATCAATAGTGTCAAGTATGGCATATTTAGCTATTGCGTATATTTTTATTTGGTTTTTAATAGGAGTTTTGGGTTTGATCATTTTTAACAGATTGAAACAAAATCAGTTATTGTTAAACCAATTGCAGGCAAAAGTGAAAGATATAACTAAGAGTGAATAGGTCTTTTGGTTTATAATATCTGTTGGTCAATAATGATAACCAGTAAGTTTGTCTTCTATTCGTTTTGACATCTCTGGACTGATCGCATTTGTGTCTTTTGTTGGAATTTGGGGGTTATTTGGCTTATTGTTTTGGTTCTGATTTACAAAGCGTTTCAATATCCAATAAACAAATAGCGCACCGAGAAATAATGCCAGAATGGGTAAAATCCAGACCAAAAGATTGATTCCTTTTGCTTCTGGTGTAGCTCGTATTCTTTCCCATTGATTTTTTGGTAAGCCCATCTTCTTACCATAATACTCTACCATAGCATCCACAACTTGTTTATCTGTCATTCCCTGTTTTAAAAAAGTACGAATTCGCGCCTTCATTTCCACGGTAAGCGCGCTTTCCGCATGCTGGTTCAAAGTACCGCCAAAGCAGCATGGAGCCATTATGTCTCCTTGTAGTTTTTGAGCTCTTTTTTCCATTTGCAAATTCGACATTTTTTCAGGATTTATTTTATTTTGCGCAACCAAAATACTCGATACTGGTCCTATCATAGCAATAATCACGATACTGACAATGCCAATGATCCAAAATTTGGATATAATCATAGTTATTTCTTTCAATTTGTAACAGATTTATCTGATTTCAAGAAATTTTGTTTGGGTACAATAATGTCAAGTTACAATTTTTTTTGTCCACTTCTCGTAGTATACGAAAAAAAACTATGCCCAAAATTGTACTTGATTAGTGTGGCCAAATGGGTTGTAGTATATTTTTCGAGCAAAAAGCTACTAAATACCGGATATGTCATGCAATGTCTTTATGTGTTTGTCGAGATTTATTTAATATATTTTAAGGTGGTGCAAGAGTGTTGAACCAAATTGGGATTTTTATTTTAATCATTGCCTTTATTTTAATGATTTATAGTCTGTTTTTGGCATATTGGTTTACAAATAAAAAGCAAGGCTATTTGCTAAAAGCGGCTGTTCGTGGTTCTTTGTATGCCTTTTTGTTTGTAAGTATAGCTTTTGCAATCTTGTTCTATCAATTTTATGTTTCTGATTTTAGCAACGCTTTTGTGGCTAGTCACTCCAATTTTGCATTGCCGCTTTTTTATCGATTGACAGCTATTTGGGCGGGTCAGGAGGGCTCATTGCTCTTATGGCTGTGGATATTATTTCTGCTATTAATCATCGCAATAAAAATTTACTATTTCGGCGATAAATCTTTGTGGCAGAGTATGATAAAAATTCATTATGATTGGCCCATAGTGGGGCAATACCACAATTTATTTCCTTATGTATTGGTGATTGTTTTGGTCAATGCGGTTTTTTTCGCATTTATTGTATTGGTTGGTTCCAATCCATTTTATGAATTGCAATGGGTAGAAGCCGGGGGCAAGGTTTCCACTTTTGCGCCCAGGGATGGAAATGGGTTAAACCCATTGTTGCAGCATCCAGCTATGGTTATCCATCCGCCCATTATTTATATCGGTTTCGTGGGCTTTGTGATTCCTTTCGCCTTTGCGATAGCAGCATTGTGGTCAAAAAATTTAGGATATAACTGGATAAAAACTATTCGTAAGTGGACAATTACGATTTGGCTTTTTTTGACGGCTGGTATCATTCTTGGAGGTCACTGGGCTTATGTGGAGCTGGGCTGGGGGGGCTACTGGGCTTGGGATCCGGTGGAAAATGGATCTTTATTGCCGTGGCTGACAGGCACAGCCTTTTTGCATTCTGTGATCATTCAAGAAAAAAGAGGTATGCTTAAAGTTTGGAATGTTTCTTTGATTGTAATGACCTACCTTTTGGTAATTGTTGCCACCTTGATCACTCGCAGCGGCTTAATATCTAGTGTCCATTCATTTGCAAAATCCAATGTAGGGCCCTTGTTTATCATATTTTTTCTTGCTTTGGCTATCTTGTCCATATATTTGATTGTCACCCGATTGCCTTATTTAAGAACGGAACATAAACTAGATTCTTTAGTAAGCAAAGAAAGCTCATTTCTTTATAACAATTTAATTTTGTTGACGATGACATTTGCGATCCTTTGGGGTACAATATTTCCATTGGTTTCTGAAATTTTCACATCCCAAAAGATCACAGTAGGGCCTCAGTTTTTCAATAAAATTAATATGCCGCTAGGTTTGTTGCTTTTGTTTTTTACCGGCATCGGGCCAATGTTGGCCTGGCGAAAAACATCCGCAAGATCATTGCAAAAAAATTTGTTGTGGCCTTTTGTTGCGATGATTCTTTCTTTTTTATTGTTGTTGATGTTTGGAGTAAGGGATTTTTTTGCTTTAGCAGCATTGTCTTTATCTTCATTTGTTTTAGTTGGGGCATTCATTGAGTTTTTTAGAGGATTGCGTGCCCGTCTCAAGCATCATAGAGAAATACTGCCTATAGCGTTTGTGAATATGATGCGCCAAAATCAGCGTAGATACGGTGGATATATTGTTCATATTGGCATTGTGGTTTTATTCATTGGATTTGCTGGTAATGCGTTCAACAGCAATGAAAGGTTAGCATTTTCTCTTCAGGAGAGTCATATCGTCAATAAATATAAAATACAAGTCGTTGATATTCAAAACGGTCAAAATTCAAATTATATTTTTACTTACGTGAAGGTTGATATCTTCAAGAATGATCAAAAAGTGGCAGCACTTAAACCAGAAAAAAGAGTTTATCATTCCAGTAAACAGCCAAGTTCAGAGGTGGCAATTTATAGCACTTTATTGGAAGATGTGTATCTAGTTTTTGGGGGTCTATCCAACAAGCAAAAGCAATCCAGTGAAGATAAAATAGATCTCCATATTTGGATCAAACCTTTGGTGTCAATGGTATGGCTCGGCGGATTCATTATTTTGTTTGGTATTATTGTCGCTTTGCTTCCTGGTTTGAGAAGTCCTGCAATGAACAATAAACTTGGATATGCTGACCAAAATTTATTAATAAATGAGCCGCTATCAGAGTATATTGACCTGCGCAAAAGTTATTATTTGGAAGATTTGTTGGAAAAACAAGATAGTTTATTGCGCAATCTCAAAGATTTGGATTTGGATTGGGATATGGGTAAGTTTGATGGACAAGACTATCATAGAATGCGTGATGAATACAAACAAATATTGGCCCAGGTATTGATTGAGATAGATCAAATAAAGCAGAGTGTTAGTTTAATGAGTGAATCAGAGGCAAAAGCATATATTCGTAAAGAATTGAATGCAATGGGTTCGCAAATGACAGCTATAAATATTTCAAAACATGAAAACAAATCAACCCAAGTAGTTCCAGTAACAAATGAAACAGGAGTATCTCATAATAAAAAATTTTGTCCATCGTGCGGGGCTAAAGTCTTGCAACAAGATAATTTTTGCGCTTTTTGCGGTAACAAATTGAGTCAGGAATAGGATGTATTCGATGAAAACAATATGGCATATATATAAGAATCTATCCGCATGGAGTTTTTTGTTTTTTGTTGCATTGATTTTTATATTGTTTAATGGTAAACCAATAAAGGCAGCGGATATGGAAGTAAATATTCATAATGCAACAATGAACCAGCCTGGTAGGGTTTCCAAAATAAAACTTTTTTCATTGGGCAAGAAAATGCAACCTTTAGGCATTTTTGAAAATGCACGCGGAAAGGTTTTGTTCAAAAAGATTGCGCCAGGAAAAAAATATTTAGTGACTTATACCTATCAAAATGTCCAATATTTTAAAATGGTGTCCAAATTGGAATTGATTGCAAAGGATACTTCAGGGAACAAAAGCAATTACAAACCTGTCACGGTATTAGTTTATGAACACAAAAAAATGAAAGCGGATTTGACTTTTAGATTGGATCATTTGGTTGTTCAAAAAGATGGCAATAGATATATTGTGCGCAAAACATTTTGGTTGACAAATAACACAAAGGTGTCTGGTCAACGGCCGGTAGCAGTATCGCCGCCGGGCGGTTTGTTGATAGATGCGCCTAATGTGCCGCAAGATGATATCCATATTGAGCTGAGTCAAAACAATATACCAGATCATATTAGAACTTCTCGCAATAAGAAAGGCCAATATGTAATTGCTAGTGCTATCAAGCCCGGTCAATCGCAATTGAATGTTGCATATCGTTTGCCCGGCAAAACAGCGGATTTTGTCTTTCCTTTCGACGTGCAACAGGGCCATTTGTATGTTTCTCCTATGGATATTGTGATTGATTTTTCTGATAAAAAGTATTTTCAGATAGATCAAAAAAATACCGAGCAAGATTTTACATTGTATCATATAAAAAATTTGCCGGCCAAAAAGAAAATTGTACTTTCATTTTCAGGTGGCACGAAACGAAACATTTCTTCCAACACGGATACGAACAATTCGCCCAATAATGAAAAAGTCGTCAGAGGCTTACCAGTAAAGATTTCCGGTTTAATATTTGTCATTATTCTTTCTGGTTTTTTGATGGTTTATTTATTTTGGGTAGAAAAAAACAAAAATAAAGTTGAAGAGAATCATCTGTCTATTATCATACAAAAATTGGCAGATTTGGAAAATAAAAAGCAAGCCGGAATGATAGAGCCGGATGAATTTGCGCAGGAGTATGCTTACTTGGAAAAATCAGCAGTTCGTTTGCTGGTAAATCAAAGCGCGAATCAATCTAATGTATCATGATCTCAGTTTATATTTCATTTTTATTTTTTAATAAATGAGTTGCAAATGGATTTGAATTGTTTAACGGAGACTCCCGCAGCTATTCAAGTACGCGGTTTAGAGAAAGAATTTGCTGGCCAAAGAGTCTTGCGCGGACTGGATTTTTGTATAGACCATGGACAGCATTGTTTTCTTGTGGGCGCAAATGGTTCTGGCAAAACAACATTGATTCAAATTTTGTCCGGTTTGTTGATGCCGACCAAAGGCCAAGTTTTTATTGATGGTGATGATTTGTCCATAAAAAGTGGCCAAATACGGCAAAAATTATTTTTTTTATCCCATGAAACTTTTTTTTATACAGCATTGACTGCCCAAGAAAACCTAAGTTTTTTTTTCAATATGTTTTGGGCCAATTACAATCAATTCAAAAATCATTCTCAAAAAATACAAAAATCTGACAAAGAAAATAAAATTAAAGATGCGTTGCATCGAGTGTCTTTGTATTATGATCAAAACAAAAAAATCGAAGAGCTCTCTTTGGGCATGCGTCATCGTTTGTCAATGGCGCGGTTATTGTTGCTTGATCCACAAATAATTTTTATGGATGAACCATATACCGGTTTAGATCAAAAAGGGGAAATTTTGCTTGATTCCATTATCAAGGAAAAAAAAAGCAAAGGTGCGACTGTTTTAGAGGCTTCGCATAGATTGGTAAAAATACAAGAAAGAATCATAAATCAAAATTTAGCAAATGATTTACAATTGAAAAAGAAATTTCGACTTATGATGCTGCACAAAGGTAAAATGTCTTTTGATTCAATAAACCAGCCATATCAAGTTTATCAGCAACTAGTTTGATTTTATATTATATTTTGCTTGACAGTTCATCTAGATACTTCAAATTCTGCCTATCCTTGTTCTTTGGTTGGGCCAATGCTAGGTTCACTGGACAAACCAGTGGCATGATTTTTTTCGGTTTTTTAAGACAGACTGTTTAAAAAATGAGTAAGAAGAATAGGGATTTTGATATTCTTAAAACAGGAGAGAACAATAATGAAAAAGATGACTCGCATTCTGATAGCAGTAGCGATTTTTTGGGGTTCTGTCAGTGTTGTCTGGGCAGCAGCTCCCATGAGATCAATGACAATTGGCGGTGCGACCGGACTAATTGTTGTACCTACAGCCCGTACAGGTTGGGAAACAGGTACTTTTGGATTAGATTTTGGTTATCACCATATTACAGATAAAGATGGAACTCATGTTCCAAAAATTCAATTCAATATGTTCAACCGTTGGGAGCTGGGTGCAGCATACGACACTCAGGTAGAAAATGGCGAAGATATATTGTTCAACACAAAGCTGCGGTTTTATCCCTGGCGCGGAAGCGGACACACTTCTTTGGCTATTGGTGGAAATTATCAAAGCTTAAAAGGGCCAGCACCCAATGACAAAAGTGTGGAAGAAACAGCTTATCAGACATATTTTGCTGTCACCTATGGCGGCAGTTTATTTTCCTGGCCAGCAGAAACTTCGTTTGCTATTGGTAAAACATTTACTGACGAAGATAACGATGATATTGATTTTGGTATGGGATTTCAGGTTTCTTTTTTGCCTTCGTTATTAAAAGGCTATATCAATTGGATCATGGAATTTGGCAATTTTTCTTATAGTGGCCATGCTTATGGAGCTGATGTACAACGCGGTGTTTTCAATACTGGTTTTCGTTTGGATTTATTGCGCGGATTTCGCGGCAATATTCATTTGAAGATCGATGTACTTATGCTGGATGCATTGGACGCCAATCGGAGCTATTCTTATGGGGCAGTTTTTGGCATTATTTTTTAAAGCAACAACTATCGTTCTGTGTCCCCAAAGGGCTGTCTGCTTAGACAGTCCTTTTTTTTGTCTATTGAAATTGATAAACAAAATCTTTTTGCAAAGAAAAGTGTATAAATTGAGAAAAGATTCATTGACAAAGTGAAATGTACCGAAAATTGTAAAGCAATCAAAAAAAAAAGTGCGGCAATTTGAAAATATGATAAATAATCCATTTGTTCAACCTTTACAACCTTTTGATCCGAAAAAGGACTTGCTTTTAGATGAAACTTTTCATCGGGCTATAGCTGGATCATCGCAAGATGCATTGGCTGATCTTTTAGATTCATCTGATAAAGTTCAGTCGGAACAGGGAAAAGAAAAGCACCATTTTAAAACTTCGGACGCTGTGACCGCAGATATCAAGTCTATGGTGATTGACAATACCGATTTTGCTGTCTGCGGCAACAAAAAAGGTCATTTGTATTTTTTTCCGCTAAATCCAGCAATGATTTCACTGAAGCCAATTTGGAAAATCAATGTACCAGGAACAATTTTTGCCGCTCCGGCGGTGCGTGGTGATATGGCATACATTGTCACCCGAGAGGGAGTATTGTTTGCTTTGCATATCCAGCAAAATAAGGGAGCTTTGTCCGGCAAAATGCTTTGGAAAAAAGGCTTTAGCAAAGGTGTTTTGAGTCAACCAATATTGACACGCAAAATGCTGATTGTTTCGTCATTAGCTGGAATGTATGCCTTTGATATTTATAATGGAAAAGACGCCAAAGGAGATATGCTATGGCATGAAAATTTGTCCGGTATTGTTTCCACTCCTTTGTATGAAGCGGGCCAATTGTTTTTGGCCACAGAAGAAAAAAAAATCTATGCTTATGGCGATAAAGGAGATAGCGTTGCATTGCAATGGAGTATAGATACGAATGATGCTGTGCGTATGACTCCTTATAGTACGAAGATGGGCAATTTTCTTATTGCTGCATCCATTGATGGTACAGTTTATTGTTTGGACAAATCCAATGGCCGCAATGTATGGATTTTTGTCGCGCAAAACGCTATCTATAGCAATATTTTATCTATTGTTGAAAACAACCGTGAATATTTTTTCTTTGGTGATGATAATGGATACTATCATTGTTTGGACGCTAGTGGGAAAGAAAAATGGCAATTCAAAACCCAAAACAAAATTCGCGGTGATGCGATTTATAAAGATGGAATTTTGTACTTTGGTTCCTATGACAATCATGTTTATGCTTTGGACGCGAAAGAGGGTAAGCTGATTTTTAAGTTTGCCACAGAAGGCAATATATATAGTAAGCCATTGATTTGGCAGGATCATTTGCTTGTAGGATCCGGCGATTCACTTGTATATATGATTAAGATTTGAAAGACTGATACAAGGAAAATTCAATGAAAAATTTGTACGCCCAGGTGGGGCATTATGATTATGCAGAACAGCAAATTCAATTATTAAAAAAAGAAGTATCAGGTTTACAATACGCAATTTTTGGTTTGATATTTGTAATTGTACTCTTATTTACAGCGATTTTTTTACAATGGCGTATTATCTTTCAGCTTAGAAAAAAAGAAAAAGAAAGTGCCGCTGAGCAAAATTTATCTTCCAATGCGGCTAAGTCACAATCAGCCGCGCCCAATATTGAACCAAAAGAAAAAAATCCCAAAACAAACACTTCGCAAGCAATAAAACAGTCCAAGCATGTCGCGGCCAAGCAATTGCCCGACCCCGGGCTTATTTTTAAGTTTTCTTTGGCGCAAGAACAAGTTCAGGAAAAAACTATTTTGGTGGGACAAAAAAATGGGACAATAAAAACATATTCTACGGAGATAATGGATGACCATTTAAGTATATATATCCGAATATTGGAAAACCGCGCAGACCAGGATATATACAATTTGCCGGATATTATTTATGAACAATACCAGTTGTATTTGCGCCGTGACGGCAAGGTTTTGTTGTATTATCCCGGGTTATCAACTTATCAGGAAATGTCTTCCAGAGAGCGTATTTATATAAAACAAACAAAAGAAGATACAGGGGAGCTAACATTCGCCAATTTGGATGCGCAGCAGCCTATTCGGTTTCGATTGGGAGATCGATTGAATCAAGATGGAAAATTTGTAAGCGGCTATTTTGAATTCCATTTATTCACCCAGGATTATGAAACAAAAACAAAATCTGGCATCAAAAAAATCGAAAAAAACTTTTTTTTGAGGCTATACAAAATTTATCCAGGTTATGATACTGCTGCACAAAATGACGAAGGTTTGTTTCCCATGGTTGATCCGTTTTCAACAAAATAGGAAAATTTTATGGCAAGTAAAGATTTACACAATTCAGTCCAAAATATTATTAGTGACGATAAGCCCACAGTACGAAAGTCTCTGGTCATCGGAGTGGGTGGATCCGGAATGAAAGGAGTACTGGCCGTCAAAAAATGGGTAGAGGCAAATTTGCCGGCAGAAGCTTTTCGATATTTGCGGTGGATTGGTATAGATACCACAGATATTGAAACAAGTATTGAAGGTAAAGGGGGACGTTACCGTTTTCCTAGTGATCAATTTTTTCAAGAAGAAAGGAGAATGCTTTATATTGCTTCCCCCACGCCCTCGGAATTGTCTTTGGAGTTTTTGCGAGAAAAATACAAAAATGACCCAGTTTTTAGTTGGCTGCCCAATCCCGATGTATATGATATTTCTACTCGCGCCGGACAAGGTGCCAATCAGACCAGGCCTCTAGGACGTTTAGCTTTCTATTTCAATGAAGAAAAAATTCGTCAGGCCTTGATACAGGAAAGAGATCGGCTAGAACAGGTTCCTAACAATCCAAAATATTTTCAATTGCTTGATGTTCAAAAGGGGACGGGAAAAGTTGAAGAAGATATCACTTTTACTATTAAATCAGGACAAAATAAATATTATTTCAAAGATAAAATCACGCCCGGCCATACAATTACATCTTTAAGTCCTCATAGAAAAATAAGGGCGATACTTAGTCCACATACAGACAAAGAACTTGGTCTGGAAAATTTTCCTAAAGATGAAAAAGGTTACTATTTTGAAATCAATTCTAAGAATTTTGAAGGCCGCAATTTTTCTTTTCGAGTCAAGCATCAAAAGATAGGTGCTCAATTTTCTATTTTCATAACTTGTTCCATAGTGGGCGGAACCGGAAATGGTATGATTTTGGATCTTGTGGCAATGGTGAAAGATATATTTAAGGATTATTGGCCTGTACCAAGAATATATGGCATTTTGGTTTTGCCGTCTGCATTTAAGCGAGTAGTGTACAACCGTAACGCGCGTGCCAATGCTTACGCAGCTTTAAAAGAAATAGATTATTTTATGAGCGGCAATGATTTTAAGGCAACATATCCGTCCGGTCATTCGGTTCATATCCCTGACAGGGTTTTCAATGAGGGGATGCTGTATTTGTTGGATGTCGAAAACATGGCAGGCAATTCTTTACAGGGACGAGATCAAGTGCAAGAGTTGACAGGTCAGTTCATTGCTACATTTATTGGCTCACAGGTGGGCGGCGCGATTGAAGAACGTATGGTCAATGATTCTACGCGTGCTTCCATTTATTTGCCCAAAAATTCAAAATCCCAGCGCAAGGCTATTTACAATTCTTTTGGCATATCCCGTGTGCTTTATCCGGTTCCGCATCTCAAAGAATTGGGATATAAAATTATTGCTGAGCGTATTTCGAGAAGTTTTTTTAAGGATGTGGACCCCAAATTGTTGTTGGAAACAATGGGAGATATCAACAGAGGCCTGGTGCGGGCATTGGGGTTGAATTGTCGGCTTATTTTTGAACGCATGTATCCTGATTATTCCATGGACATAGAAGTAGAATTTCGTTCTTTGTACAAGAAGTTTGATTCTGTTGCGGCAAAAAATGACGTGCGTGCCATTGCGTCATTGCTGGAGCGTGCTATTCGCGACTACAATAAAGATGAACAAGAAAAAATCAAAAGCAATTTGATGCTTCGCATGGAACGCAGGTATCGTTTGGAATTGGAAAAGATAAAAACGATTTTGGAGCGGGAAATTCATAAATATATTCAGGACCCTCAAAAAGGCTTTATGTTTGCTGAAGAAATTGTCAATTTGCTGCTTGAAAAATTGGAGCTATATCAGAAACGTTATTATGAAAAGCGAGTTGGGCTGGCGCGCTATTCTACAGAACAGCAAGAAAACATTATTTTTCAAATAGAACAGCAGGGTCTAAAAGATATCCAGCAGGCAAAAGCTGTATTGGATATGGGCCAATTCAATTTTGCTCAACTTGTGTATGAAGCAATGCTCAATGCCGCAGAAGAATTTATTCGCGAATACAAGGCAATGCTTTTTGATATAAAAAACAATGAAATAATCATTCTAAAGGACAAGGTTAGTTCATTAATCAAAGAATTGAATGAAGAAATAAACAATTTAAAATTTGAACTTTTGGAAAAAAAGAATCCATTATTTTTTTATCTTATCAATGAAGATGAAATTTCAAATTTTTTGCAAGAATTTTTCTATAGTAAGTTGTCTATTGATGATCTGTGCAATGATGTAGATTTTGTGCGCATGGATCGCGAGGATGATACTTTACAATTGCTTGAGACTCATTTGATTGTTACGGATGGATTGGGAGTTTTGGACAAAACCGTGCAGGAAATACGCGATATTATTCTTAGTAAATATGGCAATATATTGGAAAAACCTATCGAAGAAGCCAAAGAAATATTGTACGGCGGTGAAGATGATCAAGATGCTGGATTTAGTGTTTCTGATTCGAGTATTCTGAAAATAGAAGTAGAAACCATAAAAAAGAAATTGTTTCAAGTCATTCATCGCCGGTTTCAGGGGTTCAATTTTGAAAATATATCTATTAAAGCGATTCTAGAAAAAAAGAAAATACCAGTACAGCGTCTATTGGAAAAACTGGATAGTTATTCAAGGCCATATATTTTTCTCGATGCAAATGGTCTAAATTCTATGGAGTATTATCGTAATGTCTCGAATTTTCCAATAAATACTTATGAGGACGGCGATGAAGTAACAGAAGGAGCTGGCAATGATTTGCCTAGCCGCATGGACCATTATAGAAAACGGGAATCTGCCGTTCCCAATATCAGTGTGGAAACATTTGAAGTTCCCAATTTGGTCAAGCCGTATGAGATTATTTCTATTGGTATGCTTTTAGGTTTTCCGATTTTTAAGATAAATTCTTTGGAAGCGTCCGCCCAGGATTATCATTATTTAATAGCTGAAAAAACGCATCCTTTGCATTGTTTCAATGATTCCAAATATGACGCAAAATATTTTCCTGATCCCATGAGATTGACCAATTACCTGAATCCAGCACATCTTTGGAAAGGTCTGGTAAAGTTTGATATACTTGTTTCCAGTGAACAAGGCTATATTTTTGAAGACCAATTGGCGGACCAATTGCGAGAAATGGAAGCCAGAGAAGATTACAAGAAAAAGGTGCTGCAAATAGACAAAAAAATCGAGCAGGCCGGCGGTGTGAAAAAAGTATCTATGGATATCATTGGAGAGGCAATCAATTCTTTTGCGATGCTGGCTAAAAATCCTGTAACCCAAAAATTGCAATTTCGTAGAGAGTATTCTATTGTTATTCGTGATATTTTGGATGGTGATGGTACAGCGAATCGTGCTCGTGAAAAGCAAATGACCAAGGATAGATACATAGAAAAATATATCGAAAATCCAGAATTTGCGAATTTGGGGGAGCTATCTTTTTTTCTAGAAAATCAATACAATGTTCGAGATTTTTTGCTTATCAACATAAAAGATATTATTGAAAAATCAAAGAATAATATCCAGGCTGGAGCTGTTATTAGTTTACCAAAAAATATTTGGCAGGAAAAGCAATTGCCTGTGTTTAAGGATAAATATTCTTTTTTTGATTATTATGAATCTCGGGGTTCTTTGGAATGGCAAAACTTGTTGAAAAATAGACTGGTCGATAAGATTGATACTTATGTGTCATCTGCGCGTTTTCGTTTAGAAAGTGATCCAACATTGCTGGATAGAAGGAAAGTCAATGAATACTTAGAGTCCATTGAAGAAGATTTGCCGCAAATAGTTTCCTGGGAGATCAAAGTAAACAACCGTATTATAAAATAATTATTTTTTGTTTACCAGACTAAATAAAGTTATGCCTTCATTGCAGTATTCAAATTTGTCTCATTGTGTTGCCGGATTGGTGCTTGGCGGAGGTCGAAGCCGCAGGATGGGTACGGAAAAAGGACTTTTGCCTATTTATAAAACAAATTGGATTTTGCATGCTAAAGAAAAAATGGAACATCTTGTTTCACCAGTTTTATTGTCATTACAAAAAAGACAATTGGGACAATACCAGCCATTTTTGAGCAATCCATTTATTCTCGACAGCGTCAAAATTCAGGGGCCATTGGCCGGTATTCTGACAGCGCATCTTCATTATCCACATTGTTCTTTTCTTGTGTTGGCCTGTGATAATATTTTGGTGGATTTGGCCATATTGAAACGGTTGGTAAACGAATTTCAAAAACAGCCTGATTGTTCAGGTGTTTTGTTTCAGTCCGATAATCAAATTGAACCATTAATTGGTCTTTATAGTCAAAAATGGCTTGACCTACAATTTCAAAAATATCTTCAGAATGGTTCGTTATCTTTTAGAATAAAAGATCATTTGGATTTGGATCAATTTGTCCTTTTATCTGCCAGTGATGAGGAAAAATTTAAGCTAAAGAATTTTAATTCTTTACAGGATTGGGAGGACTGGACAAATAATGCACCTGTAAAGGAATTTAATCAAAATAGATCGAGGATTGAATGAAAGCTACGATACAATGGCAAAGTAAAATGCAATTTTCTGGTGTTGCGGACAGTGGCCATGAGATTATTATGGACGCTTCAAAAGCAGTGGGTGGTGAAGATCAGGGGACTCGTCCCAAAGAAATGCTTCTTCATGGATTAGCTGGATGCACTGGCATGGATGTTATTTCGATATTGAATAAAATGAGGGTTTTTGTCGAAGATTTTCGGATGGAGGTAGACGTTGAGCAGACAACAGAGCATCCTAAGGTTTTCAAAAAAATCCATTTGAAATACTATTTTAAAGGCGATTTGCCTGAACAAAAGATCAAAAAAGCAATAGATTTGTCTCAGGATACATATTGCGGTGTGTCAGCAATGCTCAAGAAGTCGAGTGATTTGACCTATGAATACATTATTGAACAATGAAACAATGAAACAATAAGAACAATGATACAAAAGCGGTTATTAATAAGAAGGCAATATGGCAGTTTATAAAATTTTTCCTTTCACAGATGAATTTATTGCTCAATTTCGAGAAAACAAAGAAATTCCTGTGGATTTTTACAACAAAGATGGCCAGGCTCTTATTCACAAAAAAGAAAACGCGTCTGAGGGGGAAATAGAGCGATTATTGAAGTTTATGAAACAGGGTATTTATTATGATCTAAATGATAGTCATAAATTGGGCTTAGAAGGCAGCGACAAAAATGATATTCCTGAAGGATTGACAGATACCAAGCTTCTTAGCAAAAAGCATACAAATGAGATATCCGGTGAAGCGTCTAAATTGTTCGATCAATTGAAGGATACCACAAAAAGTTCTATTTCAGCCAAAAAAATGGGTGAGAAATTGAATGATATGTTCGAAGATTTTGGTTCTCAAGACGATGCAATGGTTGGCCTGATTAATATTATTGAATTGATGGGTCAAGGTGAAGCAGCCTATGAAGTGGAGATGGCAGTAAAAAGAACGGTTGTTGCCATGTCTATGAAAACCAGGGGAATGCAGGTTGCTCGCAATTTATCCGAATCAAAAAGAATTAAGAAGCAAATAAATGATTTGATGATGAGCGCATTGCTTTGTGATATTGGCAATTTCCGGATGAATATGCCCCAGGATATAGGTTTATCTGAAAATCAAATGACTTATATTCGAAATCATCCATTGATGTCATATTTAATGCTTGTCCACGAACAAGAAATAAGCAAAGAAATTAAGTACAATATTTTGAATCATCATCGGCCCAAGACAGATGGTGTGACCCTAAACAATTATCCGCCAGCCAAATTGCTGGTAACTAAATTGCTGCAATTAAAAGAAAAATATGAACAAGATTCACAAAGAGCTTTTATGGTAAAAGATATTCAGGAGCAGTTGGCGATGATAAAGGCAAGTACCACAACCAGCATGTACAATGAAGATACAAGCATTGTTGCGTTGGCTTCTGAGTTTGCTTCTCTAACATCAAATGTTCCCTGGCGCAAAGCATTTTCTTCGATCAAGGCTGTACGCATGATTGTAAACAATTCTTATTTTACTTATCCGTATCGAGTTGTAAGAGACTTTCTGGACCATGCTGCTATTAGTTTATGTGACAATAAAATGATAATCCGTACCGGAGATTTTATTGTGTTGGCAGCCGGAGGCACAGAGAATAAACCTGCTGCTTTTGAAATATGTCAAGTGTTGAGTATCAGTCGATATCAAAGTAAACCGTATGTGCAGCGTATGGGTACTGTGACTCCAGTGATTCAAAAGTCTCCCAAAGTCATGATAACATCTTTTAATATTGACCAGATGAAAATTGATCCTCGTAAAGCAAAATATGATTTGAATCATGATGAATCTCGACATATAGTATATTTGATTCATCCGGAAGATGACAAAACAATGTATGATACATTGGCCAATTTGGGTGTTGCTTAATTGTTCCGATGAATGCTAAGTAAGTAGTTTTTAATTTTGTATTTTTAACCAGGAGCAAAAAATTGAGTAAAGAAGCAATTGACGCGATAAAACAATTAACATTGCAATTGCAAAAAATTGGTCCCTTGCCGGGAGAATGCAATGTATCACAGATATTGATTTCTATTGTCCCGATTTTGGGAGTCCTTATGGGCACAACATTATTGTTTTTCTTTTTATTGTGGCGGTTTCGTATTCATCGTGAATTGGTTAGAGCTGGGCAGTATTATTCTTCATTTTGGGACAATTTGCGGATTCTTTCTTTATTAATAGGATCAGTCAGTACCTCAATCGGTCTTCCATTGACTTTATTGTTTTTTGCCGTGGATGGCATTACCTATGCAGCTTTAGGGGGCCTGATCCCATTATTCGCGGGTTTAGGTTTTATTATTTACTACATATTTTCCAAACATAACAGCAATGCCGATTGATTGTGTTATTTATGACAACTACGAATGATTCAAATCCCATAAAAAATGATTTGCAATTGCTCGATTTGGAACAGCTTTATGAACAAACTGTAAAAATGATTTTCAATTTAGGGTTACGGTTGTTCAAAGAAGAGGAGGAGGCTAAGGATTTTACCCAGGATGTGTATATGAAAGCTTTTTCCAAAATGAGTCAATTTAAGGGACATTCCAAGTTTTCTACCTGGCTTTATTCTTTGGCTCTGAATTTGGGTTTGAATACGCTGCGCCGGAAAAAAAAAATAGATCGTTTAGATACTAACATCAATATGGAGCAATTAATAGTTTCGCCAGAACAGGATCATCTTGGCCGATTGAGTGACCAAGAAGAAAGCTGTGCCATTCGCGAAAAATTGCAAAATCTACCGGAACTTTATCGATTACCGATTGTGCTTTACTATTATGAAAAAATGTCCTATCAAAAGATTGCAAAATATTTGAAGATGAAAGAAGGTACAGTCAAATCTAATATTCATCGTGGTAAAAATATGCTTCGAGGTTTACTGCGAGAAGAGGTTTTTTGAATGAAGTTCATTGTAGGAGGACTCTTTTCAAAAGACAAAATAGGAGAAAGAGTATGAAAAATAAAAAGCCCCCATACAATGCTCAGGCTGTTTTTATAGACAATATTGTTCAGGAAGATGACAAATCTTTGTGTCAAAAATTTCAAAACCAAATCCGTCTGGATACAGTAAATTTGTCCATGGACATCCAAAAACATATCCAATCCTGCGCACAATGTCGCAAAGAATACATTTATATGCAAAGGATTGAGAATGCTGTGCGTACTATACCAAAGCAAGACGTACCTAAAATAATACAGCAATCCATTTGGGTCAATCTGCGCAATCATCATATTCGACCGCTGTTTCGATTGTGGGCATACATAGCACCAATTTTTTTCTTTTTGTTTACTCCTTTGATTATTAGTTATTTGCGTCAAAAAAACCTTGTCGCGATATCAGAAAGCTGGTTTTTATTCTTTTCAGCTTTTTTTACATTGTGGGGGGTAGCGTTGATTATCACATTGTCTGTACAAATATTGCAGCAACATCGGGATTTGATAAAAAAATTGGAATTGAATTTGGATTACCATTTAAGCCAATTGCGCCGCTGATTTTATCATGCAGCCATAAGTTTGATTATTTGATTGACTTTGGTGGTATTCATTGTGTTTTTATCTCTAGAATATGATAGTTAGATAGATAATGCTTGAATTGAGGATCGTTGTCCGAAGCTTATTATTTATTTATCGATTTATCAATCAATTTCATTAAATTAAGAAGCCGTTGAAGGAGTTTGTTATGACTTTTTATTTAGGTGTGTTTGTTTTATTTTTTATTTTGATATTGTTTACCGGTGTTAGAATATTGGCAGAGTTTGAAAGAGGTGTTATTTTTCGTTTGGGAAGAATCGCCGCGACAAAGGGCCCTGGACTGAACTGGATCATTCCGTTTATTGATCGTATGGTCAAAGTAGACATGCGCACGGTTACAATGGATGTTCCTCCGCAAGATGTCATTACCAAAGACAATGTTTCTATGCAGGTCAACGCGGTTTTGTATTTTCGTGTTGTAGATCCTATTAAAGCAAATATTGAGATCGAAAATTATTTGTATGCCACTGGCCAATTGGCGCAAACTACTTTGCGCTCAGTGTGTGGTAACGCAGAATTGGATGAATTGTTGACGGATAGAGAAAAAATAAATGCCCAATTGCAAGAAATTTTAGATGATCATACGGATCCTTGGGGTGTAAAGGTTTCAGCCGTAGAGTTGAAACATATTGATCTTCCTACAGAGATGCAGCGTGCCATGGCAAGACAGGCTGAGGCAGAGCGTGATCGTCGTGCCAAAGTTATCAATGCTGAAGGGGAATTGCAGGCATCTCAAAAATTGTCAGAAGCTGCCAAAGTTATTGGGCAAAGCCCGATTGGTATTCATTTGAGATATTTACAAACCATAAGTGAAATTAGTACGGATAAATCTACCCATACAATTATTCCTTTTCCCATGGATTTATTGGAAGGGTTCAAAAATCTCGGCAAAAAATAAAGTATTTAGTATGGGCGTAAGGTCTACATGATTTTGTGTAGGCTTAAAATTCGCATTGGCAATAATTTGCCAATGCGAAAGAAATCTTTCAATATCGCAATAGATTTTCATGGATTGTAAATTGCATTTTTTTAATCCAATAATAGGCGGAATTATGGCTGGCATGGGTGGCAGATTTGTTTAAAAGAGTATTGCAACATCCATTGAATTTTCTTAAAGCGAGAATAGGGCCTGGGTCTGTTCAGACTGGTTGGGGTTTATTGTTTTTTGGAGCTGTGATTTATGCTTTTTGGGTTTCTTTTATTTTTTGGGGCAGAAAATGGGACGCAAATTTGTTGTTTTTGAGTAAGCAGGTGTGCGCGAATGGGATAGAATGGGTATTTTTTGCTTTTGTTGTACCCGGCTATTTTTGGTTTTGGGAAAAAAATAAAAAAATATCCCAAATAAAGCTATTTAGGAAACAATTGTTTCTTTCGCAACAGTTGGCGTTGTTGATACAAAATTCAAAGTATGGGCCGATTGTTTTGGAAAAAGGAAAGTTTGGAAATATATCTTTATCAGAAATTTTTTCCTATATGAAAGATTTAGCGCAAATTGGTATATTGCGTCAGGTGCCTGTAGGCGAAAACCGTTATCAATTTTTCAGCGCAGAAAAAATATTGAAAAAAAAACCAGTTCGTCCTATTAAGTTTATTCGTATTTACAATTTTTATTTTTTTTCTTTTTTGATTTCTTTTTTTGTTTTCTCAGCAATATCCGCAGTTCTGAGCACAACTTTATTGCAAAATTGGTCTCATGCAAATATTTCTGCCTGGGCTGTAGGGCTCGCGCCGGATGTTTTGATTCAAATAGGACCGGATAGCTCGCTGCGAGGAATATGGCTGACAGCTATTTTGATTTTTGTATTAATAATGGCCATAAGATTTGAAAATCTTTTGAGCAAACAATGGCAAAAATGGCAAAATCAAAAAAGGGAACGTAAATTTTTTCGCTTTGTTCGCAAAAATAATGGTCTGAGCAATTCAATGATGGTTACTTTGACAATGGGGATACCTCTCACCAGGGCGAGACAGTATTTGGATTATTTGCAGGGCAATGGTTTGGCCCAAAAAGAATATGAAGAAACTGGATTGGTTTTTTACAAGATTAATAAATAATTCAAGTTCTTATACAAAATTTTGAGATAAATAGTTTTCAATGCAAAGAACACAAATACCGCAAAATGGCAATGTTTTTGTTTTTTCAGCTGTTTTGGAAGAGCAAAAATGTCTTCAGGAAGATATTCTTGCCTTGCCCAATGTGTCTATGTTTCCGGCTGGAGTTGGATTGGTAGATTTCGCATTTTCATTGGGGCAGCATACAATGCAAACTCAACCGGATATGATTATTTTTTTGGGGACTTGCGGTTCGCGTTTGGCGCAACATATTGGCGATGTAATTGTTCCAAACACTGCTTTATTGTATGATGCTAGAATAGAGCACCAAAGAGCCTATTGGCCAAAGCCGATGAAAACTCACCTGGACCTATTTATTCCACCATATTTAGGTTCATCCCATTTACCTGGAGTTGTTTTGGGGGGTACGGTAGCATCTCCTCTGGCGATTTCAGATACGCATTTGATAGAGCCGGTTTATGATTGGGAAAATTTGGAAGTATTTGCCGCATCTTTAGCTGGATTTCGTTTGTCTATTCCAGTAATGGCCATTTTAGGGGTTAGCAATCAAATCGGGCCAAATGCGCATGATGAATGGAAAAAATTTCGGTCATTAGCAGAAAAAAAAAGTTGTGAACTGGCGCGTGACATTTTGCAAAAAATTGTATGAAAAATGAAACTTTAAACAAATTTTCTTGACAATTAGGAATTATGTCTCTTTTTTAAGTCCAAATAAAACGGGTCCAACAAAAAAATATAGGACAAAAGGGTCAATTATGGAGAATGTGCAACCGCGTACTTCACGAACGAGGACGGGTGAGAATTGTTTTTATGTGAATGGCTTTTCACATAATCTGTTCTCTCCTCTAGCTTTTTCAAAAACACAAAAAAAATGCGCTTATACGATTATCTTGGATGAAACAAAATTACTGCAACGCGCATCAGTTATTTGTCGCTTTGATCAATCTTTTTCGACAAATCAGATTTTTTCTTCCACAAAAACATCGCAGGATTTGTCGCATGATATAGCTCAAAACAAATTTCCGGAAAAAAAATATATTGATTGGATGGCAATGCAGGAATTGCATTCTCGCGATGCTGGGGCATTAATTTTGCAAAAACAAAATTTTTTGCATCGGTTTTTAGGGGGAACAATATTCATTCGCAAGGGTAATAGTATATTTTATTTACTAGATGAGAGCAATTTGTATCTAAAACAAACAAAAATTTTTAAGATATGGCAATCTTGGCTACATGGTATTATGGATCATAAAGAATTGCAACAGTTTTCTTGGATTGAAAAACAAACAGGCCAGATTTCTGTGGCTGATTTATGGGATGCAGATGAATTGTGGGCCTATCATTTCATCAATGGAATTATTGGTCTTTCTTTGCAGGATGCGCGTCCGGCAAAAACAATAGGCAAGATGGCAGCTTATTTGGTTCAAGAATTTGATGTATAGATTTTTTTATTTACCCCTGGCAGCTAATAAAATATTATTGTTGCAGGGGAGAGCAAATGAATAAGCCAGCTTTAGTAAAATGTGGACAAGACATTCCATTAAAATTGAAGGAAGGCCTGGAGCTCAATGAAACTTTGGCTGCCAATGAAAGAATTTTGTTGTATTGTCCAAATGTCTTTTTTGGGGAAAAATGGCGGCAACAAGGTCGCTACATTGGATTGATTTTGACAAATATTCGGTTTTTTCAGTATCATGACGGCAAGGTTAGCAAATATATTTTTCTTAATGATTTACGATTTGTCAAAGTGACGCAAGAACAATGGCGGAAATTTTTATCTTTTCAATTGGTAAATGGCCAGGAAAAGCAAATTCGTATTTACAATAATATTGTGCTGCCATATTTTCTGGATTTATTTGGTGCGATTTTGACATTGGATGTATCCAAATTGTCTTTGATGCTATTGTCCGATAAAGAAAGAATCCGTAATGATATTTGGAATATCATTCGTGCCAATATTAATGTGGAAGAGCTTTTTGTGCATTTGGCAGAAAATCTATGGCATGTGAATGCTGTAGAAGGAGAACAATTGGAAGAATTTATTTTGCGGGTCATTGGTAAACGCAAACGGTCTTCCCGAATGAACCGATTATGGGAAAATAGTTTGCGTCTAAAAAGCGTACGCAAAGATTTGGTCGCATGGACCAAAGAAGCCGGTCTAAATATTCCGCCGGATATGGATACATCTTAAATGGTTATGATCATTATTTATATTGCAGTCAGATAATGTTGGAGGGATTATGTTATTTATTCACAAAACAAATCAAAAAATTATTGGAATAAGCAAAAGTGCTAGTTTTCTTACCTTTGCCCAAATTGTGATAATCGGAATGATTGCACTGAATTTCTTGGCTTGTCAAAGCAGTAAATCTTCGCAAAAAAAGAGCAAAGCGTCGGATTCCGAGCTTATTCAGAAAAAAGATCAACATAAAGATCAGATTGCCGCCTTAAAACGCAGGATCGCGGGTGATCCTAAAGATATCAATGCTTACGCCCAGTTGGGATATTTGTACGGTCTTTCAGGAGACATAAAGAAAGAAATTTATTATTATGAAAAGGCTTTGGCGGTTTATCCGCAATACAAAGAAGTATACTACAATTTGGCCTGCGCATATACAGATTTGGGACAAAAAGACAAAGCGTTTCATGCTTTAGAGCTGGCTTTGAAAAATGGCTTTCAATCTCGTTCTCTAATTGAGTCAGATGCGGATCTGCGTGCCTTGCGGGAAGATGCCCGATTTCAGGCTTTATTGAAAAAATACTTTGATTCAGACTCAAAGGAAACTAAATAAATAAATTAATGAACTAGATAAAAAATCGTAGATTAATTTTTCTTTTTGGATAATGTCTGCGCATATTCTATGCAATAGGGTGTCCAGGGAATGGCATCGAGTCGTTTTTCTTCAATGGGTTTGTTGAGACCTTCGCATATACCATAGCTGCCGTTGGCGATTTTTTCCAATGCTTTGTCCAATAGTTGAAGTTTTTCTTTGTCATAATCAGCCATTTGTAAAAAAAAATCTGTTTGGTATAGTTTACTGGCAATATCAACCATATCTCCGGATTCATTGACACCCAAATTTTCCATTGCGTCATTGTTTAAATTTGCTTGCAATATTTTTGTTTTTTCCTGCAATAGTATTTCTTTGTATTTTTCCAATTTTTTTTTGTTCATCGCTTCTCTCTGGTTTTTGTATATTTTGTATATACTAGTATTTAAGGGGGACAATGCATGGTGGAATGGCTTGTTTTTACAACAATATTTTTATATAATAATAAAAAAAAAGCAATATCATGGATATTTAGATTTTTGAGTAAAGAGGTTTGGTTATGATTCATTTTGCCACCCGTTTTTTAGTGCACCGTGGAAGATTTTTTTTGGTTTTGATTTTTTTGTGCTCATTTTTGATTGCTGACTTGTCAGCTCAGGATATGATACAGATTCGCAGGCAGGGATTTGTTTATGATTTGCAAGGTAAAAAAGTCCATAAAGCATTTATGGAAATGCGTTTGATCTATAAAGAAAACAATCAACAAAAAGAAAAACAGTATCAAACAATTTCTAATGATGAAGGATTGTATTTTTTCAATATTTTTTTAGAAATCAAGCAGCAGGATCTATTAGCTATCAGTATTCATTGGAAAAATTTTGCTAGCAAGTATCCATCTTATCAAAGAAAGTATTCGCCCGGTTTCAACCCATATTGGGAATTTACAAAAGAATATTTGGATCGTCCCGGAGCTATAGCAAAATTGCCACTTACTTTTGTGCGAGATATTCGCATGATCAGTATGGAGAATCCTATCCCCAATAGCGTGGCACTTCAAATGGCAAAAAGACATGCTCCCATTCTTGTGTTTGATAAAGGAAAGGATCACCTGCCGACAAATTTGGAAAAATTTTATCACAATCATACAAAAGAGCAATATAAAGTGAAATCCAAGGATAAAGAAGGTTTGCCACCTTTTAAAGGCGATTATCTAAGGTTTCCCGATTTAGCTAAATTCAAAAAATTGGCACAAAATAAAGAATCGTATTTATACGCACATGTGCGACCTTTGCCAACTTTTTTTACTGGGCAACAAACGGGACGATTAGAAGATTTTCATGCTGGAAATTATTGGTACGGAAAAAAAACTGAGGGCTTTGTTATTTCCTATTGGTTTTGGTATGATCGCGCTGAAGGTCCGTCTTATTTGGGCAATAGTCATCAAGGTGATTGGCAGGGTTTTGCGGTATTGTTGGACAAAAATAAAAAACCGCTGCGCATTTTAACAATTGGACATGGAAAAATTATGGTTGATACGAGTTGGCAAAATATCAATAGTGTCAATGGGCATCCCATTTTGTACGTAGCTTCCGGGTTTGCATCTGATGGAACAAATGTAACTATTCCCAGTATTCCGGTGAAGGGAAAAAAAATTAATGACAGATTGAGTATTGGTGTAAAGCTTCAAAAAAATATGGTAGACTGGTTTGGATTTGCTAAAGATAAGTTTCCAAAGCCTGGCGGATCAATTAAATTGCTGATCCCAAGTTCTAAAGTGTGGGGCAGTTTTGGATTGATGCCAACCCAATTGGGTTCTGTTTGGCTGGGAGCAAAAGACCATACTTTGGATTGGTCGAAAAAAATCGCAGGAAGTTGGCAAAAATTGATACTATGGGAAGAGCCTGGCTGGGTGAATCAACCAGCGGATAAAGATCCAGATGGACATCATAAAGTTCCCGCAAATAGCGCATTTTATATGAATTTTAATGGACGTGTTGGACGGCATCCTTTTCGTTTTTTGAAATACTTTATGCCACAGTATATTGGCCAATCACCTATGAATGTGCCGTTTGAAATAAATGAGAATAATATTTTTACCAGAGAGTATCCTCGCAAAGATCGAAGCCATTTCAATTATGATAAAAAAAGTTATGGGCCCTTTTGGCAAGGCAATGAATCCACTCCGCAGATTGTTAAATAATTTTGATCTTTTATGACTCTTTGCTGCCTGGTGTGGATTTTTTTCTGCCCCAGGCCTTAACTGCCCAAAAGTATGCTACGGAACGTCTTTTAGAAATGGACAATTTGCATTTGGCTCATGCTTTATTTATCCGCAGCAAAACAATTGTCAATCCATCTTTATTGCAAGCAATGCCGGCGTTGAAATATATTGGTAGTGCAACAGCCGGTTTTGATCATTTTCAATTGCCTTACAAAAAAACAAATCCGCGTTTGTACTCGGCCTCAGGTTGCAATAGCCGATCCGTGGCTGAATATGTTGTTGCAGTATTGATGCGCTGGTTAGCGCGAGGCCTGGCCAAAACGCATGATAGAATTGCAATTGTGGGTTTTGGTCATGTTGGATCCAAGGTAGCTTGTATGGCTATGGTTTTAGGATTTGATATAGTCGTTTTTGACCCCAATATTCCAGAATTGGAAATATCAAATTTTTTAGAAAGATTTCTTGCACAACGCAAAGAGTATTTTGAGTCTGTTTTTGGGTATACGCCCAAATATATTGTTGCCCATTCTGTTCAGCACTTTAGTGATGAGAAAATCATTACTTTTCATACTCCGTTAACAAATACCGGCTCATATCCAACATACAATTTTATTCCCGATGTTTTTCAACCAGTCAGGGAAAGTTTGTGTATCAATACCAGCCGTGGTCCAGTGTTGAATTTTTTAAAAAATAAGTCACTGGATGTTCGGGCAGCGGCATTGGATGTTTTTCCTGACGAGCCAAACATTCAAGAGTCTCTTCAGGTACTAACGCGAAACCAGTCCCTAGAAGATTGCATTGTTACGCCCCATATTGCCGGCTATTCCTGGGAAGGAAAAATAAACGGCACAGTTATGGTCATTAATGATTATCTGGCAAATGTAAAAATGAAAGAAGAAAACGATGCTATCAATCCTAGTCTTAGCATGTATGATTATTTGAACAGTGATCACAATGACTCTGATTACAAAATTGATTTGGATCATTTTTTTTTCGATATAGATAAATCTAAATCAAATATTTGCAATAAGAATGGGAGTATTTTGTGGCATATATTAGATAAAATCATGGAAAATATTGTGCATTTGCAAGCAGATCACGATGAATTGATTACTAATCCTGATACATTTTTAATAATGCGTAAGAAATATCCAGTGCGTCGTGAGTTTTCGCGATATTTTGTGAGCGCGAAAAAGGATTTAACAAAACAACCAGATGCGAATAAAGCATTGTCAATCCTGGATCAATTGGGGTTTCAGGTGCAATATGTTATTTGAAAAATGATATCAAAAGCAAAACTAAAAAGCATTTGAATTTTGTGCTAAGTCTATTGATAAAAAATGGGGGACAAGCGAAAAACGCGAATAGCGTGATCAAGAAAATCAGATGTTACCAGTGTTTTTCCGTCAGGCGATATGTCTAGCCCAGTAGGCTGGTTTCCTGTTTTCCATTGATAAAGTATCCGGTCTGTTGCGGTGTCAATGACATAAATATGACCAAAGCGAGGTCCTTTTTTCTGATAAGATTTGGGATTATTGGGGCCGCGAGTAGATACAAATAGATATTTTTGATTCTTGGATAAAACAATGGTATTTGGATTGCGATCCACAGCAATTTTTTTTACCATTTTTTCATCAGGCAATGAATATACTTCTATTCTAGCGCGAAGCATATCTGACACATAGAGCTTTTCATTTTTGGTCAAAGGATTTTGGAATAATGTCAAATGTCTTTTAGCGCCCATTGGCCCAAATTGCGAAACATATCGCATTTTTTCCAAATCATAGCTAAGTATCCGGCCATATTTGGAGTTCTTTGTTTTGCGATAATACTCTGCTATATACAATTTGCCTGTATTTTCTGACAAAACCAAACCTCTCGGTACATTATTATAAGGCATACGAATCATGCGCGTTTCTTTCAAAGTGGTCAGATCAATTTCTGATATAGCATGACTAAGCCAATGGGACAGCAAAACCCTATTGCGACGCTGATCCAGTAATAATACTTTGGACCATTTTCCCGATGTTTGGATGGTTCCTTTGTACAGCAAATCCTGTAAGGAAAACCGGTGGACACAAGCTGAAGACATCTGGGATACCCAAAATTCTTTGCGTGAGGGAACAATCACGGTTTCCACAAAACCGCCCATTGGGTACCGCGCTGGTACTTTCAGTCGATGTTTTCTTTTTGAATCAATATTCACTACCTGAATATATTTATCATGCAACAATGGCAAAACTACCTGCGCATTGTTCAAAAATGTTACAGATTTGGGTTGTTTGCCCGTATGGATATAAGATTGAAAATATACGGGAATGGAAGCATTCATCAAAGCAAAAGTAAAATCAGGCTGTTTATGAGTGTCCGCATTCCATTGAATGCGGTGCACCTGTGGCCGCATCTGCTTTTTGATAATCTTTAGCTGAAAACCTTGGATTGCCTGTTTTTTTGTAATCCAGAGTCTTAGTTTGCCCATGGTTTTCTCTCGGGAAATCACGGAATAATGAATTTTTTTATCATTGATATACAATTGTGCTTGAGAAAATGGCTGGATATGCACATAAAAGGCCATCTTTTGGTCAGCTATGCTATTTATGTGAAAAAAAAGCAAAAATATTGTGGCACAGACAAAAAGAAAATATCTGGATTTTATCTTATTAGAAAGCCGAAAAGAAAGCATAAAGTATATTATTAATCTTGATAACTTTGCGTACATATTCATAAAAATTTTTGGTAATCCTTGACTTGAAATTTTTTCTTGCATACTGACAAAAAAATCATTGCCATTGTCAAGAAAAAAGGCAATACGCGAAGAACGGATTTTATTTTTCTCTATTTTAAAAAAAATATTCATGGCAAGGTGAAATGGAAATTCCTTTAGATAAACTGCAACTAGCCCTATTTTTTATAACGGGTTTTTTTATTTCCCGATTGGTTATAAAGATTCGTTTTCCGGAAAAACTGGTGCATTACCTGCTTACACGAGCAATGCTAAGTTTTTCCGGCGTTATTCTTGTTTTGATTGTTTCTGCTGCTGGTTTATCTTTTTTTATTCCCAATGCCATTACGGTTCTAACTCTCTTACCAGTTTTGGAAATCATTCGTAAAATGTATGAAAAAGACATCTCAAAAGACCATTCTATTGCCATCCAAAAAAAAAGCGCTACTGTTTTAGGTTTAGCACTCGTATACGGCGCCAATATTGGCGGCATGGGTTCTATCACTGCGTCCCCGGCAAACGGTATTCTCGTAGGATTTGCGACTATGCAAAAACTGCCTGGTCTGGTAAATCTCAATTTTGCTACCTGGCTATTTTGGGCTATTCCACTGGTAGTCGTTTTTGTCATGGTAGCCTGGTTGTTCTTACGATTTTTTTTTCAAACATACAAATTTCCGAAATGGGATCAGGACAGTGGCATCCGAACGATTGAAACATATCATCCGCAACAAAAAATTGGATTGATCATAACACTTTTTTATTTTTTTTCCGCATTGATTTTATCTGTGTTTATTAATACATTTCCGAATCAAATGCTTGCCATTGTCATTGTGTCCATTACAACATCTCTTGGCATATGGATCGTTCTTTTTATCATTCCTTTGCCCGCTGGACCCACAAAAAATAGACTATTGACCATTCCGGATTGTTATAGCAATCTACCAGCCAAAGGATTTTTGTTTGTGGGCATTGTGATAGTGCTAGGCGCAATCGCCTATTTTTTGGGTGCTGGCACATGGGTGGCTTCATTGATTTCCCAATCATTGCCAGCTCAAATGCCCATTTGGTTATTGTTTTTTATTTTTGCATTGCTAACTTCCTTTGCGACAGAAATTTTGAGCAATACTGTTATTCAAGTCGCTATGTTCGGTCTGGCGATGCAAATTGCCCAGGTGACTCCTGTCTCTGTTTTGCAATTGTCTTTGGTTATCACCTTATCCTGCACGTCTGCTTTTATGAGTCCTATTGCTACTGGAGTAAATGGCTTGGCGTTCGGAGGAGTAAAAAATTTTCGTTTACTTGACATGCTTATGGCTGGGGCGATCATGAATACAATAGGGGCTTTACTAATATCAACCTGGATATATATTTTTACTCAAGGTTGATGTTCTACCCATTCAAAAAAATGTAAGGACAATACTATGGATATTATATACCATGCTTCTCAAAAACAAAAAAAAACAAGCATTGTTTTTTTTTACAATATAAAGAAAAATTTTTCCTTTATATACAAAGCAATCAATGTATCTAAGACAATGAAAATTTTATTGATATGCGTTGTTCTTGCCCATATATTTCAATCAGAAGCTTATACAAAAAAAAATAATGGCCCCCAAAATATTGCTCAAAAATCTACAAATATAAAGAGTGCCCAGGATTGGCATGAATATATCCAAACAATACCATTGGCAAAAAAATTGCATTCATTGGACAGGTATGTGTTTGACACCAATGTGGGTTCATTTGAAATCCAAATATTTCCGCATATTGCGCCACAGACATGTCAATTTTTTCACCGATTTGCAGTTTCAGGATTTTACAATAACACCCAAATACATCGAGTCGTAAAACAATATTTAATCCAGGGAGGAGATATCCTTACCAAGGACCTGGATCCCAGCAATGATGGATTGGGCGGGTTAGAATACAGTATTCCGGCAGAATGGAATTATTTGCGACATACTTCAGGTATTGTATCTTTGGCTAGAGCCAAGGGAAGCCACCAGGGCAGCAGTCAATTTTTTATCATATTGAACGACGCACCGGAACTTGATGGGCAATATACTGTTTTTGGCAGAGTAAGCAAAGGAATGGATGTGTTGCAAAAAATCGGAGATGTGCCGGTCACCTATTCTTCCAACCAGGAAAAATCACGGCCCATAAATCCTATTGTTATTACTAGAATAAGATATATTCCCTATCAAAACAAAGCACGGTAATAATCTCAAAAAAAAATTAATGTGTTTCAGGTTGAATGTGCGCGAAAAAAAAGGCAAAACCATTGATCAGCCGTACAATATCCGGTATTTTTTTCAACTGAAAAGCTGTATCACCATGGGACAAAAACGGAGTTATTACCAGTTTTGCTGCTTTTTTATATTCACGCAAAGACTTATGGATCAAAATGGATTGTTGCGGTGAGATTACCATATCATGTTTACCATGCAGCAAAAATACTGGACATTCAACATTTGCTAGATTTTGGACAAAGTCCGATTTTTGTGCAATTTTTTTTTCTTTTTCCAGAATCATTTGTACATTTTTTTTGCGAAAATGATCGTCATTTATTAAACGTAAAACAATTTTTCGATTTTGAGGCTTTATGGTTTCTAAATACGTTGGAAGGTCTCCTGGATTTTTCTTGTGCCAGGAATCTTCTACTGCGATAGAAAAAGCTTTTTCAATTTCTGGCTGTATACCGGTGATATGATGATAAAAGTTTTTCAGAATCACCAATACCGCGTAAGTATCAGCTTTTTGGTTGGTCAATAGAAAATGAACAACAGACTCCATGTTTGCCAGGCCGCCGATAGACAAAAAACATGACACATATTTGCTTATATTTTTATTCACAATGGCACTAAATACAGTATACGCAGAAAAGGATGGAGCGATCAATGCTATTTTTTGATTTGGAGCATACTCTGGAGATTGCGCAAAGTATGAAATGGTCAATGCAACATTATCAATACTTTGCATCGAAATACTTGTAGCTTTAATTTTAGGATATTCCGGCAAAATCACCAGATAGCCCAAATTTTGCAATACACGGGCAAAATGTACTACACGTAAGTCATCCTTGCCCGCTAAACTCATGCCGTGAACAAATAGTATCGTGCCACGATACGACAACTTCGGCTTATATATGTCGACCGCAAATGTTTGGCCGGATTCCCTGCAGGTAATATCTATTTGTTGAGCACTTTTTGCAGAGATCGGCTGACGCATCAGCTTTGTTAAAAAATCAATGGCTATCTTGTATGATTTAATCTTTTTCAATTTTCCTGGGCATCCATTATAGCTGTTTCTGGTTGGCGCATTTTGCTGAAGATGTATCTAGCTTTTTTGCGTTCTACAATCTTTTCCACCTGTACCATAATAAAGCCATCAATACAATTGCCAAAGGATTCGTCTACTCCAAAATCAATAAATCCTACTCCGCCTTGGTCGCACAACTCCGTATATTGCTTGTACAAAGTGGGCACAGAAAACCCAAAGTGCTTTAGATTGGCTTTGAGTATTTTGAAGTCTTCTTTGTATGTTGAAGAGGTAAACAAATCTTCCAACTGAGCAGAGATTTGAGGTGGCACTTTATATGGATTTTTTGCTTTTGTCAAACCCTGGGGCCCTGGAAACCATTTGCGATAAAAGTAAACCAGCATTTCCTTTGCGTCCTTGGAATAGGATGGACTAATTGTTACCGGCCCGACCAAATATTTGACTTCAGGGTACTGCACCAAAAAAGCACCTATTCCATGCCACAAATAGTCCAAAGCCTGACTATTCCAATATTTTTGCTGCACAAAACTACGACCTAGTTCAACCGTTTGGTCCAAATACTCCTTAAATTTGGGCTGCAATTGAAATAGACTATCCACATAAAATCCGGAAAGACCTTTTTGCGCCAATATTTCTTTACCGATACCAAAACGATACGAACCGACTATTTCCAACTCTTTATCATCCCACAACACCAGATGCCGGTAATATATATCATATTGATCTACATCTCTTTTTTTGCCTGTGCCCTCACCCATTTTTCGGAAAGTGAGTTCTCTTAACCGCGAAATTTCACGCATGGTAATCGGGTATTCTTCATAAGATAAAAAAAAGATCATTTTATCATCATCTGTTTTTCCCAACAAGTTTCCTTGCATAATTTCGGCTCGCAATTCTTTTCTATCCACCGGATGAATCACATTTTTTTCCGTTTTGAAAGGACCTTTGCCATTATGAACAACAGATTTGAGTTGTTTTTTCAACAATTTCAAAACAACGATTACTTTTAATGATTTGTATGCCGGATAAGGAACCGGGTCGCCAACTTTCAGACTAATGGTTTTGTGCTTTTTGTTAAAAGTTTCTCTTGGTATCAATAATGTTGCAAATTTGCGGCTAAAGAATGATACAAAATAGAAAAAGGAAGAATTTTTTGCTTTTACAAATATTGGTAAAATAGGAGCTTCACTTTTTTGAGCCAAAGAAAAAACTTGTTTTCTCCATTTACCGGTTTGAATACCCTTAAAATACATTTTGGACACTTCAGAAGCCGGAAAAACAATGACAGCTTCTTCGTTTTGCAAAGATTTTAGAATATCAGAATAATTTGATTCCGGGTTATTATCCTCCAGCACAGAATCAAACGGCAGCAAAATCGATTGCAAATTTTCAATTTTCCATAGCATATCCTCGGTGACAATTTTTACATCACTTCGGACTTCTTTGACAGCTTTCAACAAAACCATTCCATCCAGCATTCCCAATGGGTGGTTGGCAATAATCAACAATTTACCTTGAGCTGGAATTTTTTCTTTGTCCCTGGCTGACATGGTATAAGAAAAATCTAAGTATTCAAAAAATTCATTCAAAAAATCCAGGCCTTGTTTATCTTGATGTTCTAGCAAAAAGGAATTGATTTCTTTTTCACGCAAAATATAAGATAACAAACGAAAATATATTTTTTGCAAAAAAACAGGCAATCGAAGCATCAAATGCGGCATAGTGTCAGAGATTATTTTAGGTATATTCAATGCCCTCTTATTTGCTTGAGATATTGTTTTATCCGACATGGCTAAATCCTTTTTAATTATTAAAAATTGGTTTCTTATTTTGTAAATTAGAGCAGAAAATCATTAAGAATGTGTTAAATTTATGTAAGAAATGAATTTTGTATGTTGACAGAAATCCATGCCTGATTAGCCTTAGAAAAAAGGAAAATGATACATGAAAAATGAAAGAAAGAAAATATTGTATGGAGTCGCCGGTGAGGGCATGGGGCACGCGCTTAGAAGCAAGGTCATCCTGGAGCATTTATCCCAAAATCATGACTTAACCATTGTTACATCCAACCGCGCATACCATTATCTATCACAGCATTTTCCGAATGTCATTGATATTCATGGCTTAGTAATCTCCTACAAAGACAATAAATTGCAAAATTTTGGCACTTTGTTTGAAAATTTACTCAATATGCCATTTGCTTCCATAAAAAATGCCTTTGTCGCAGCCAAGCTTTACAAATATTTTCCGGATTTGGTTATATCGGATTATGAAAGCTTTAGTTATTATTATGGCAAAGCCAAATTGACTCCAGTAGTGGCCCTAGACAATATTCAAGCCATCAACCGGTGTGAACTGCAAGTCCCACAAGGCTTTCAATTGTCTTACCAAATCGCTCGGGGCGTCAATCGTATGCGCACTCCTTTTTGCGAAAAATTTTTTATTACTACTTTTTCTTTTCCAAAAATACTGCCAGAGGCGCAAAAAAATACAGAACTGTTCTCTCCCATATTGCGGCAGGAAATTTTGGAAGCAACAACTGAAAAAAAAGATCATATTTTGGTCTATCAGACATCTGATTCTTATAGCGGCTTGATACCTACCCTAAATACCATTGCGAACCAGGAATTCATTGTATACGGTATGCGTCGCAAACTGAAAAATAATGAGCCAGATGAAAAAATCGCCAATTGTTTTATCAAAAATAATGACGAAAAAGGTTTTTTAGAAGATCTGCGAACAGCCAGAGCTGTTATTACCAATGGTGGCTTTACTCTGATTAGTGAGGCAATACATCTGGGTAAGCCCATACTCAGTATCCCGGTTCAAGAACACTTTGAGCAAGCCTATAATGGATTGACCATAGACAGGCTAGGTTATGGTCAATTTGCCACGGAAATTAGTGCGGACATTGTCCAGGAGTTTGTAGCTAAATTGCCGGATTATGAAACACGTCTATCAACCTATAACAAACAAGACAATTCCAAGCTGCTGAAACGGTTAGATCAATACATTGAAACAAGGCAATAATATATATATTTCTTTTAAAAAAATGGGGAAAATCTATGGCCAGTTCTTCAGAAAAAAATATGAATGAACAAAAATTTGTTTCTGCTAATCAATTTATTGAACTAATGCAGAAAATGCAGCAATTGGAAAGTCAAGTCCAAACTCTGCAAATTCAAATGGATTCTATACAACGAGGTGTTGCGCAACCAGATGCAACTGCTGACAATGCAACTCAGCAAGCATCCGTACCTGCACAGCAGCCAGTCCATGCTTCAGCTCCCCAAATAGATACCCATAAAAAGAAAAATGGCTTTTTCGACAAACTGAAATGGGAAACTCAGACAACCTGGGAAGTTTTTTTAGGCGGCAATATTTTTGCAAAGCTGGGTTTATTTGCTATACTTTTGGCCGTGGGTTGGTTTATCAAAATGGCTTTTGATAACCGGTGGATCAATGAATCAGCGCGTATTTTTTTAGGTTTGATCATTGGATATAGTTTTATTACAGCTTCATTTTTTGCTGCTCGCAAAAAAATATTTATACTTCCAGCAGCCATTTTGGGCGCAGGGTTTGCTGTGTTATTTATATCTTTGTATGGTGCTTATTATTATTATGATTTGTTGACATTGCCAGAAACATTCGCTTTTTTTATCCTATTAAGTTTGTTTTTAGCCTTTTTAGCTCGAAAGGCTGGAATGCAAACCATTTATATTTTCAGTGCTCTGGGAGCTTTTTTAGCTCCTCTGGTTTTATCTCAGGGCGAAAATTCTTATCGTTTTTTATTTACATACATAAGCTTTATCAATATATTGTTTTTATTTCTAAGTTTGCACTTCCGCTGGCGTCTTTCCCAAACACTGCTTATCTGGGCAAACGGTTTACTGTTTACGGTTTGGGCATCATCTAATATTTCCCAGAGCTCTTTTGTGATTCCATTTATTTATATTACTTTGACATACATAATTTTTACATACATTTTGCTTTTTGCTCCCAAAGACATTGCCAGAGATATTCCTCAAAATACGGATTCAAATCAAAAAAGTTTTGACTTGCTGGACAATTTCAATTTATTAACATTGAATATTTTCTATTTTATTTCAGGGATCCTACTTTTTGATGAATTTTATCCCAATCTTTTGAGTCATTTTTTCTTGTTGCAATTTTCCTTTCTTTTATTAATAAACCGCCAATTTTATCTTTCTTTATATTCCTCTATCAAAGCTTCTACGAATACTATTTCAGGAGCAAAACTAAGCGGCTTTTTGCATTCTCTTACAATACCATTGGCGGCGGCAGCGATATTCCGTTTTTTTGATCTTTCCTGGCAAGAAGCATCTTTTTTATTCTTTACAATAGGCGTTTCCGTTGTGGGAGCCTTTATCCGCAGCAAAATCATGCTTACTGGTGCGTTCCTTTGCTGGATATTTAACATCCTGTTTTTATTCTTTGCCTGGAACTTTCCTTTGGGCAATATTGCTTTATTTCATCAAAGATTTTTCTTTTATCTTAGCTCAGCCGTATTTCTGGCATTGACATATTATATTGAACACAAAAAACCAATATTCGACTGGAGCACAATATTTGCATATCTAGCCATAATGCTGCTATTGATAGGATCTTTGCTGGAAGTAAATGATTTTGTCACAAATAGGATTTGGACCAATTTGGGCTATACATTGGTATTTGGTTTTTATGCTATGACATTTTTGAGTACAGGTCTTTGGAAAAATTCGCGCTCATTACGTTTAGCCGGTCTTGTTATTATGGCATTGGCGTTATCCAAATTTTATTTATATGATATTTGGATCATGACATTATTGGTACGAATTGTAGCTGGTTTTATACTAGGTATCGTTTTATTAGTTTTTAGTTTATTTTATCAAAAATTTAGGGATCAAATTATGGAAAATTTACTGAGCCAAAAAAAAATTAAAACTCTTTTATTCAGTATTATTGCAATCGGAACATTAAATCCTTTTCCAATACAAGCCAAAGAAGTGAATATTTCCTCTTTTCTATACTACAAAGAATTGAAAATACCGCAAGAATCAACAAAAACTTCTTCTGCGACATTCTATACAGTGAGACTGGATAAAGAAATATACCAGGCTGGCGGCTCTGATTCTATTCGTCTTAGTCAAAATGGTCAAGAAATTCCCTATTTGATTCGTCAAATACCACGGGATGCTGCGCTATCAGGCACAAAGAAACCGAAAATAATATTTCAAAAAAAAGAAAAGCAATCAACTATATATATTTTGCAATTACCAATTATTCCGGAAGGTACGCTCTATAACACTTTGGCACTTACAAAAGCAGGCCCTTTTGATTCTCAAATAAAAGTGGAAAGCGCAAATATTATTGGTAAATGGAAATATATGGGCAGTAAATCTATATACCAATACAAAAATCAAAAAAATAATCGTATTTCTTTAAATATTGGTCGAGACAAATTTTTGCGACTGACCATACCCAGCACAATTTCTTTTCAATTTCCCACTGTTTCCTATCGGCCCAAGATAATAAACAAAGAACATGTCCTGGATATTTCGGTCAACAACGATCAATTGAAGATAGATCAAAATAAAGATACGAACTCAACCATTATTTATTTGACAAATATCCAAAAAAGACCCATATCTAGGTTTAGAATCCGGTTCAAAGAAAATAAATTTTATCGGAAAATCAGCGTATATCAATTGCGCAATAAATACTATCAGTTCTCTTTTAGCACTTTTATTTCCAGCCAAAACCATTCAGAAGAACAAATCATTCAGCTTCCCAATAACCTGGCAAACTCATCCCAAAATCTAAAAGTAGAAATTTTTAACGAAGACAATGAACCATTGAATGTACAAAGTATGCAAATATACACTCCAATAGAACAAATTGTTTTTCAACCGTTAAACGGCCCAAAGAATATACGCTTGTATTATGGCAATAAATACATAAAAAAACCCAAGTATGAATTTGCTCAATTGTTCAAAAATAAAGGCGAGTTCATGGCCATGCACCTGGGGAAACGAAATAAAAATGAAGATTTCAGCTATTCCATTGTAGAGCCGCCGGTATCTTCATGGATTATACGAATCGTTTTTATCCTGGGAATACTGGGGATTGCGTTTCCAGCTTTCAAGATTTATAAAAAATACGTGCTGGATATTCAAAAAATGCAAATGGATTAAAAAACCCTGTTTAGTCCATTCAGTGCGGCAACACGATACGCTTCAGCCATCGTTGGGTAATTGAAAGTAGTGTCGACAAAATATTGTAAATTGTTGGCGTCGTCTTTCTGGGTCATTATTGCTTGACCAATATGAATAATCTCCGCAGCCATATATCCGAAACAATGGATACCCAGAATTTCTAATGTCTGTCTGTGAAAAAGAATTTTCAAAACTCCGACAGTAACCCCTGTTATTTGTGCTCTCGCCAAATTGCGGAAATGAGCATGACCAACCTCATAGGGTACTTTTTCAGCAGTGAGTTCCTGTTCAGTTTTGCCCAGAGAGCTGATTTCTGGTGAAGTATAAATACCTGTAGGAAAATCCTTTACCAATTTTTTACTATCTTCATTGTACAATAAATGACGTGCGGCAAATCTCCCTTGATCATAAGCCGCACTTGCTAAACTGGGATAGCCAATAACATCCCCGACTGCGTAAATATGTGAAATATTTGTTTGGTAATTGTTATTTACTTTTATCTGTCCTCTATGATTTGGAACAATGCCAATTTCTTCTAAACCAATATTTTGTGTGTTGCCGGTGCGTCCATTGGCCCAAAGTAAAATATCGGTTTTGAGTTTTTTGCCGGATTTTAAGTGAAGCACCACACCATCATCCATTGTTTCCAATTTGTCATATTCTTCATCATGGCGCAGCAATACTCCTTTGTCTCGAAAATGATAACTCAAAGCATCGGTAATTTCATCATCCAAAAACTCAAGTAAACGATGACGAGTATTTACAAGATTGACCTTGATGCCAAGATTACGAAACACAGAAGTGTATTCACATCCAATGACCCCAGCACCATAAATCGTAATAGAATACGGCGTTTCTTCCAAATCCAAAATCGAATCACTATCAAAAATTCGTTTATGCGAAAAGTTTACATCATTTGGATGATAAGGCCTAGAACCGGTCGCAATAACAATATTTTTGGCTTCCAGCAATTCAGTAAATCCATCTGGCAAAGATACCTGGATTTGATGAACTCCTAAAAATTTAGCTTTGCCATAAAAAATTCGTATATTATTGCGCTCATAAAAACCCTGGCGCATTTT
>CAZCVM010000006.1:0-2635 GCA_964501965.1 uncultured Leptospiraceae bacterium
CCATAGACATCGGCAGCAATAAGGGTTTTGTAGGGCATTAATCTTTTTCTAGCTTGTCCCAAAAAACCTTCGACCACTGCATAGCGTTGGGTGTATGTAACATGTTTTAATCGTCCGCTATCTTCAAACCGTATATAGTCAAATTGAATTTCTGGGAAACCAGCCTGTGCTGCTTTTTCTGCCAAGTCTAACCGTGCGGAGATAACTTTGGGGTTTACTGGATAATGGTGAAAACCCTGGTCAAAAACAACGAGACGGGCAATGGGCCAAATACCTGCTTTTTTCACTTTAGCAATGATTTCTTTGGGAACCATACTATTGATTTTTTTTGCACGATAACCTTTCCTGCGGCGATTATTTTTTTGGACATCCATGACAAATGCATTGATACCGTATTTGTTCGCCAGTCGAATATAATGATCCATTTTTTTTGAATTGAGTGATGTTGTATTGCTTAGATATATACCGCGATAAAATTTCGGCTGTGAGATTTTGGGGCCATTGACTACAGTTGTCCACAACGATTTTTTCTGGGAATTGACTGTTGTTGTCCACAGAAGCATCAGGGCACTGCAAAGGATTGTAAGTTTTATGGTTTTTTTTGTGAGATTTTGTATTTTGGGGGGCATTCTATCTTTTTGTCCTTATTTTTAGTATTGATTGTTTCAATTAGGCTATGCCAGGTATGATAATCAACAGAAAAATTCTTTGTTGACTAATGATTGCTGGCAGCTAAGTATGTTAAATTCAAATTATTTGCAAAAGGGAAATATTGTTTACGAGAACGCAAATCTTTTTTTATTTTTTTTATGGAGATAATATATGCGGCTTTTGATTATTGGGCAGGGTGGAAGAGAACATGCATTTTATACAAAATTTATTCAAGATGCAGCAATTTACGATCAGAATGAACATTTGATTAAGGTAATGCCGGGTAATGGCGGTGTTTTACCGGAACACATTTTGCCTGGTCAGGTGGAAGATTTTGCATTAATCAAGAAATATGTGGAGCAATTCCATTTTGATACAATACTGGTGGGACCAGAAAATCCATTGGTAGAAGGTATTTCCGATTATTTTCAAGATGGCAGTGTATTTGTGTTTGGGCCGAGTAAAAAGGCTGCTATGCTGGAAGGAAGTAAAGCTTTTGCTAAAGATTTTATGAACCGCTACAAAATACCAACAGCTTCTTATGCTGTATTTAGCGAATTTGAAGTTGCTTGGGATTATGTGGTATCTCAAGGTATGCCCATAGTGATCAAGGCTTCCGGTTTGGCTGCTGGCAAAGGAGTAACTGTTTGTTTTTCCGAGGATACAGCTCGGCAAGCTTTGCAAGAAGCATTATCTGGACAGGCTTTTGGAAACTCAGGGCGTACTGTTGTGATAGAATCCTTTTTGCAAGGAAAAGAAGCCAGCTTGTTTGCGATTAGTGACGGCAAAAATTTTAAAATTTTAGGTACTGCGCAGGATTATAAACGAGCATACAATAACAATGAAGGGCCCAATACGGGCGGTATGGGGGCTTTTAGTCCGGCTAAAATACTGAACAATGATATTTTTGTGAATGTCATGCGTCAAATCGTGGAACCTACTTTTTCCGGTCTCTTGAAAGATGGATTGTCCTATGTGGGTATATTGTATTTTGGCTTGATGATTGCGGAAGATGGCAGCCCTTATTTAATAGAATACAATTGTCGTATGGGTGATCCAGAAGCACAAGTGGTATTGCCATTGGTAAAAACTCCGTTGACGGACATTTTAGCAGCTGCTAAAAATCAAACACTAGATAAAATTGAAATCGATTATGATATGGGTTATGCTCTCACAGTAGTGTGGGCAAAGCAAGGTTATCCGGGCAGCTATGAAAAAGGAACCCTTATTCATGCATCCTTGGCCCTGAATCCAAGCCAGCAAGGTTCTGAGCAAAAATTAGTGAATAGCTATATTTATCATGCTGGAACAGGTGTTGAAAAAGACAGCAATCATTTGGTTTCCACTGGAGGCAGAGTCTTAAATTGTACAGGATTTGGAAAAACATTGAATGATGCAGCGCACCAGGCTTATCAGGAAATAAAGAAACTTCCTGAGTCTGGTTTTTTTTACCGGACTGATATTGGATCGGATTATTTTTAGAGTTTTTTTATTTTTTTATAAAATTATTCTTGCACAAATCTAATCATTTTTTTATTGTATGTTAGAAATTGTTTGGCTTTGTTTTAAGCAAATTCAAGCAAATGTACAGGATAATTTGTTCATTAATAGACATTATCTAAACAAATAGCATTAAAACGGATTTTTTTATGAGCTTGCCAATCAGATATATACGGTCTTTTGGGCCGGAAACAAAATTTGTTCCGATAGTCATATCTGATTTGGAATCTGACCTTTCAAAAAGTAAATTCGATCACGATGATTTTATGGAAATCATTATGGCTGTGGATGAAGCTCTCACCAATGCCATTTTAGAAACAGCGCGTTCTACTGGAAATTTTATCTCCAAAATCAAGGAAGCTTTGCGTCTGGACAACAGCCTGACAGTCAGTTGGGCTATTGATGATGAAAAGTTTTCATTTACTGTGATAGATCAAGGCGAAGGCCTTGATCTGGATATTATGATTGGCAAAGTTCCTGCTCC
>CAZCVM010000006.1:2645-17853 GCA_964501965.1 uncultured Leptospiraceae bacterium
AGATTTTTTTGAAAAAGTAAAGACTTATGAACAAAAAGATCAATTGGTGCTGCGCATAAACGGCAAACCTGTTGAGGTCAAAAGATTCGGTGCAGGTTTGAAGATTATTTTGTCTTTTATGGATAAAATAACTATTGACTATATTGATAAAGAAGCCATTGTTACAAAAAAAATTTCCGGTGCCACTCAAGGTACCATATTGACAATGGTACGCTACCGCGACAATGTAAAGCGGTCATCAATGGAAAAAACCATAGATTAGTTTTTTTTCTTGACAGCCCCTTTGACAGACCTAAAATAACGAATACATATATATAATGTAAAAGCATTCTTTATTCAAAGAGTCAGATGCTTTGTCATTATTTTTTTATACCAATGCTCTTTTGCCCACGCAATAGAATAGCCCATTTTGATTGCATAGTGTGCAGATTTGAAAAAATCGCATATTGCAAGATTTTTAAATGTCTATTTCTGACAAACATAACAGGATGAAAAGGAGGTTTTATGGCCATAACCAAAAAACAATATTTAAATGATTATAAGGAATACTATTCATTTATGGTTCAAAAATATTCCCAAATGGGTTTTGAAACATACGCGCAGGTGTTTCAAGATATTTTGGAGCTAATCGATCAATGTTCTTCTTTTACAGAATTTCAGAATAAATTTCAAGAACAGGATTTTACTCTGAAGGTTGGTCAGGCTAAAACCCAAGATGAGGGTTTGATCCGGCAGAAAGGTTATCTAAACACAGAAATCCATGTGAAACGTCACTATTGGAGTCAGGATGATAGCCAGGTACATTATGAACAACAAGAGAAATTGGCACATACTCAACGCGCTCAATTTGCCGAAGAAATGGCACAAGAAGCAGCGCAGGCAAAAAATCTTGTAGATTTGACTCAAAAAGTAAATCAATCCAATCAAAAACAAGGGACAATGATTGCTGCGGATGAAATTTATCAAGCTTTTGAAGTTGAAATGATTCTTCTTGAATACTACAATATGCTCAACGAAGCTGAAGTCCCGCAATCCGGTTATCCAGAAGCAACTATGCCGGAGAAAGATTTTGCCCAGGAATTGGGTGTGCCAACACCCACAAGTTATCCTGAATCCTTAGCTATGTACATTAAAGGTGCTCAACAGACATTAAAAGAAACACGACAAAGCATTGAAGATATGGCCCGGCAGAATAATAGCAAATATGATTACAATCAGTTGTGGGAAGCGCGTCATCGACGGGCTTATTCTTTGACGGATGCGGTATTGCAGGATTTTATAGAAACTAGCAAAAAATTTTCAGGAGGTGATGTATAATGGCTATTCCTGAAGAAACGTTTCAATCATTAATAACAGTGTATTTACAATGGCAAAAGCAATTTGCCGATGATGGCGCTCCAGAGGATGTGCAAAACCAGTTGGCAGAAGTCATTGATGAGTTTCGTCACGCAGCCCAAGATGCCGCAGACATGGAAAAGTATTTGGCTATAGTTGCTGAAAAAGGATTGAACGAAAAAGCTGCTGGCATATACTCGCAAGCCTTAATGGCCCAGACTCAAGTGAATTCTGTTTCCCAAAGCAATGAGCAGACCAGCCAGCAAACTGATACAGGCGAAGATCAAGTGGCTCAGGCTTTTGATATGCACATCCAAGGCATACGCAAAGATAGGGAAGAAGCTTTGCAGGATACAAACAGAACCTGGGAGGTGCCGTTTTATGACCGCATGATAGAGTTGTATGAAAGCGGCATTTCCTATCCTTTGTATCTAAAAGCCTGGGAAGAAGAAGGATTTGCGGAGCGTATGGCTGCCCATTATGCCGGCGAGGTTCGTGATATCTATGTTCAGGGGAAAGACAATGCAGTAGAGTTTATTGACAAACCGCATGAAGAGATGTTTCAGGAATTGTTGGATGCTTATGATCAAATGTTGACCAATTCAAAATTTGGAGCAGTGAATCCAACACTTTGGGAAATAACAAGCTTTGCTATCCAAAAAAAGCATTGGTCCCGGATACAAGAATGGAATACGCGCATCATTTTGTGGTCAGCGTTGTTAAATATTGTTGATACCTGGGTGGATTCTTTTACAAAATATGCGCCTTATGATCCGCGCTGGAAATATGATCCTGATATTGAGGAAGCCAAGCGTCGCGCAGATTGGGCCAAGAATTGCAACCCAGGTTTGGCGCGGGCTAAAGAAGCTCATTTACAAAATATGTACAATATTAGCTGGGATGATATTTTCACTGAACCGACTTTTTTATATGAAAAACAATGCCGTGATCAAAATAAAGGCGGTTTAATTTATTCGGATGAACGTTTGGAATTTTTAAGCGAGGCTTGGCCACATATGATTCCCAATCAAGCTATACCTGATTGGTTAGTGGAAAAATCCAATGAAATGTATATGAAAAAGAAATCAGATCAAAAGGAATTGATACAGGATTATAATGAAGCTATGGAAGGGGTAGATAAAAGAATTAAAGAACAACATGATAAGCGGAAACAAGCAATCAAAAAAAATATGGCCGGGCCGCAGGTAAAAAATTAATGGGTCAAAATAAATATATATATGGCTCATGAAGTAATAAATTTAAGGAGATATCAATGTCAGAAGAATACAATTATAAGGACAATGCTAAATGGACGGTGCGTGTTAATTTAATCCAGATGCAATGGCCATGCGATAAATGTGGCAAGCCTGAGGCATATTGGTCAGAAATAAAGCTCGAAGAGCTTCCGGAAGGCAGGGAAGGTATGGTAGGCACAGGCGATAAGACAGGTCATACGCGGGCCAGATCCAAGATTGATTCCTTTTGGCATCGTTTGATTCAGCCTCTATTTTTGCCTTTACGTCGTTATTTGCCCGCAGGGATTGTATCTGACTGGGAGCATAAGTTGAAAACCAAAGCGGAAAGTGTAACAAAAAAAGCTTATCTCACTCAGGAACAAAAAGATTATGCGATAGAGAGATGTTGGGAAATGGGACCAGCCAAAGACGGAAGTGTTAAACCTAAAGTTATTTATGGCGAGTTGCGCTGTGATGATTGTGTGACAAAGTAAAGGCTTTTGGTTAGAGAATATAAAAAGAAACGGGACATTGCTGCCCGAGCTGACAGCTTTCACAGGTAAGGAGCTGGAAGATAAAATTGAGAATAAAGCTAACCTATTTTGGACAGAAGAATTGGAACCAGCTCTCAAACAGGAAAGAATTCCGTCTTATGTTATAACGAGCTTAGAAAAAAAAGCCAAAAATGATATCAAAGAAGCTATGCTTGCTCGCGCCAAAGAACAGCATCAGGAACGAAATCAACACTGATTGGCAATATAAATATTTATTCCGGCGAGACAACCTGGCCGGTTTGGGCATGCACTTGCACAGCATGCTTGAGATAGGCTTGTATAGCTTTATAGGGATAGTTGTCCCTGGCAATATGATACCAGGGCCCTGTCATGACAATATGATCCACAGGGAGCCGGTCTGATTTGAAATTTCTATTTTTACTGCGCATTTTATACGATAAAGCCAGATGAGGTTTAGCCAATTCCAGGGCTTGTTGAGGCGTAATTTTATATCGGTCAATTTTTTTGAATCCTTTTTGACTATTGCCGATATATATTACATTTTGACAGCTCAACAGAAACAAATATGCGATCACAATCAACAGGATACTGATCCGCCGAATTTTAGAGTTTTTCAGTTTACTTTTTTCGGATTTATTGGGCAATGACATATTATCCTCCTTGGTTGGTTAATGGCTCGCTAACTAATTTGCAAATATTTTTTGACCAAGTTTTACATGCATTACAAGCATGATAAATTTTATTTCTGAGGGTATGTGGTTTTGAATTCATATCTAGAAAAATGATAATATTACTTGTAGACGAATAGAGTGTATTTAGCTAATTTTGTCAATATGGAAATTAAATATAGACCCATATAAAATGAAAGATTAATAAAAAATAGTATTATGAAATTAAAAAAAGAACTTGTGCAAAAAAATAGCCTTAGGATCAATCCAAAGACAGAAGAAGGTAAAGTATGAAACAAGTAAATAGGAAGCAAATCGATGTCGATAGAATTATTGCTTATGCAAAAGAAAATATAGAAAGAAAAATATTTAGCCGCTATGAGTCAACCATGGTCTAGTATAACACAGGAATCCCAAAATGTTTGGTGTAATGCCCATTGTTCACGTGTCCGATTTTTAGTGGATGCGGAAAACTATTTTGCTTTTTTATATCATGCTTTGCGAAAGGCTCAAAAATCTATAGCTTTGGCGGGCTGGGATATGCATAGTGACTTGCAATTAATCCGGCCATCAACGCAAGAGAATACTCCGACACGCCTGATGCCGTTATTGGAAAGCCTGGCAGCCAAGAATAAAAATTTGCAAGTCTATGCGCTCAATTGGGACTTTGCAATGATATTTCTATTTGAAAGACAAATTTTGCCCATTTATCATTTTGAATGGAGCACAAATAAAAATATTCATTTTAGACTGGATGATGCTCATCCTTTGGGGGGATCGCAGCATCAGAAAATAGTGGTCATAGATAGAAAGATTGCTTTTGTGGGCGGCATTGATTTAGGTACGGATCGTTGGGATACAAGGCGACACTGGGCTTTTGATAAAGAACGTTTTACCCCTGATGAAAATACTTACCCTCCTTTTCATGACATGCAAGTTGCCGTGGAAGGTGACATTGCTGAACAAATCAGTGTTCTCATGGAAGAACGTTGGCGTCAGGCTACCAGAAAGAAAATTCGATTGAATCAAGCCGAGACGTCACCCTGGCCGGAAGAACATGATTTTTCTAAGTCAATCCTTGATCAAACATTGCAAAATCATGCAAATTTTGAAATGGATCATTGCCAAAAATTATCTGAACCGCATCTTAAAAATATTACGGCTGCTTTATCGCGCACATTGCCGGCATATAAAAATCTCAAAGAAACGAGGGAGATAGAGTCATTGCATTTGGCAGCCATTGCCAATGCAAAGAATTTCATTTATATTGAAAATCAATATTTAACATCCCATAGTATTGGCCAGGCTTTGACGCAAAAATTGGAAAAAGATAGAAATGTTCAAATTGTTATCGTTACTCCCCTGGAGTTGGCCGGCTGGCTGGAGGAATCATCCATGGGAGTGTTGCGGTCTCATGTCTTATATAATATGCGCCAAAGCTCCGGCAAAGATCAGTTTCGTATTCTGTATCCAGTCAGTAGAAATGAAAATCATAAAAATATTCTTGTTAATGTTCATGCTAAAATAATAATTGTTGATGATATGTTTTTGCATATTGGCTCCGCCAATCTTTCCAATCGGTCCATGGGTTTGGATTCAGAAATCGGCGTTACTATCTTTTCAGACCAGGAAGATGAGACACACCAGGCAATAAAAAATCTGCGACATTCATTGTTAGCTGAACATTTCGACGAAACTATACAATTTGTTCAGACTAGGGAACGCAAGAGCGTAACAGGGCCTTATCCGATGCTTAAATTTATGGATCAGCTTTGCGCAAAGGCAAATCAATCAAAGTCTTTGTCTCGCCGTTCTCTGGTGCCATTGCAGGACAAATTTACTCAGGTCAAAGAATTTATTGAGCCCATGATTTCTTTGGCTGATCCGGAAAGAAGTATTCAGCCTGAAAAATTTATTCAAAAAATGTATGGAAAATTAAGGGACCGGTCATTTCAGTTTTAGCAGCAACATACAAGCAATATTCAAGATATTTATAAAAGCATCACACCTTTGTCCCGTGCTGCGTCCGACCATTTACCTTTGGTGGCCTGTTTAGATTTTGTTGAATAAAATCCAAAACAATTTTTGCGGAATATTCGGCTGGGTCATGCATAGCCAGTTCGTTTTGAATTTTTTTCAAATCTGTCAACATTTTTTGACGTTCAGGGGAATCATTGTTCAATAGCTGCCAAACTGTTGACATCATTTTTTCTTTGCTAGCATCTTGCTGTAAAAATTCCGGTACGATTTTTTTTTGCGCTAAAACATTGATCATACCAATATACGGTAAATGAATCAAGCTTTTGAATATATGGTAAGTCAAAAAGCTTACTTTATAGACAATAATCATTGGTTTGCAAAGTAAGCCTACTTCCAATGTAGCTGTACCACTAGCCAAAATCACTAGATCTGCGGATGCAATGCAGCCCAAAGTTTGATCAAATACGGGCTCTAGGTTATATTGTTTTGCCATTTGAAAAATGTATTCTTTTTCTTGTAAGTTTATATAAGGAAGCAAAAAACGCGCCTTTGGATATTTATCGCGGATATCATGAGCCAATTCACAAAGTAGGGGCAACAAGGCATGGATTTCGCCACTGCGGCTGCCAGGCATCAATGTCACAATTTTTTCATTTGCATCATTATTTTTGCGGAAAATTGTTTGTTGTTTTACTTTGAGGGGAACACTATGTGCCAAAGGGTGCCCTACATATTCACAGGCAATTTGTTCTTTGTCAAACAATTCTTTTTCAAATTTGTAAAGTAAAAGCAATAGATCGATGCGTTTTCGCATTTTTTTGACACGGCCATACCGCCACGCCCAAACCTGGGGTGCCACATAAAAGATTACCGGGATATTTCTTTTTTTCAATTCATAAGCAAGTTTGAGATTGAACCCGGGATAGTCGATCAAAATAGCCAACTCGCATTCGCGCTCCTGCGCTTCAGTCGCCAATTTTTTTACCAGTTTTAGAAAAAAAGGCAGTTTTTTTAATATATCAAATCCGATTGCTTCCATTTCCGAAACAGTATGTGTCAATTGGACGCCTAGTTTAGCAAGATTTTCTCCGCCAGTGCCCCAAAAATCAAAAGAAATGGAAGAATTTTTCAGCAATTCTGAAACCAGGGCTGCACCCAAATTGTCTCCTGATACTTCGCCAGCAACAATCAATATGTTCATTTTACTTTCCGGTTGAGTATTTTAAAATTCGCGAGAAAATTGATTATAATTTTTTTGTGGGCAATCTATGGCGCACAGTGTCATTTTTTTTCAGCGTTTAGATGAGCCAGAGATTGGACTTTTTGGGCAACAATCGCGATATTGTTTTCATTGGCAAAGGATACCATTTCATGGAAGTCTACCAGAATTGTTTTTTTTTCTTCAATGGCCAAAACATCGCAACCAGCTTGTTTCATAAACTTCAATGTTTCTAAGCCCACAATGGGGACATCAAATCGCAGATCCTGCAATGGCCGTTCTACTTTACAAACAACAGCACCGCGGCCGCTAGTAAACTCAATTGCTCGGCTAATAGCCGCGTCTGTTCCCTCAATTGCTTCAGCCGCCAAAACCACATTTTTTTTGATAACAACTGTTTGGCCGATGTCAAGTTTGGCCAGTTCTCTGGCATAAGCTAAGCCATACCGAATGTCATCCCATTGCGCCCGAGATGGTTTCACTTTGGTCAATACACCGGAAAAGTCCAATAGGTTTTCCAGATATTTTGCCTGGGAGACCATAGTGATTCCGGCTTTACGAAATTCTTCTTCTATTATATTGGCGATTAATGTATCACGATCCTTTAGCATCCTTTTTTTGAGCCAAAAGGTACGGATATCATAATCCCGAAACCGGGAATGTGCGATAATTCTTTTGGGAATTTTGCCAATTAAGACTACTTCTGTTGCTCCGAATTCCAAAACTACTTTCATTAATAGCCGCAGTTTTGTGGCTGGGATAAATGCCGAGATTTTCGTTGCATCACCCGGAGGTATTGTATCCGGCACAATGGGAATAAACAATGTTTCCATGCCTCGATGCATTGCCTGATCTGTTACTATGCTCGGTGCTTTTCCTTCGCCGGCAAGTACGGCAAGTTTACGGTTGTTTTCCATATTGCAAAATTGTCAAAATGATATTTGTTGGCTTATACTTTGTTCTAATAAGAATATGGCAATATTCTTATTGGAACAAAGGTATTGTCAGTGTGTATCGGAGAGTTCTTACTTAAATTTTTTCATAAGTCTTTGAGTGATATCTTTGATATCTGGATCAGTATTGGTCCTGTGAGCGTGTTCTAAAACCGCAGCAGCTCTTTTATCACCTAGATTTACTATGGATAAGATAGCAGCATATTGGACCAATGCATCATTATCATTTTTTATGGCGTTTTCCAAAAATGGAAATGCTTTTTCTTTGTCTTCCAAAACGCCCAATGTTGCGGCAGCTTCGGCCCGTACTTCTCTATCATTGGATTTCAGGGCCAATGTTTCTCCCACTTGTGTGACAGCTTCTTTGATTTTTTCTTTTGCGATGAATTGCAAAGCTTCTATCTTTGCTTCTTTGTTGCCGCTTTTTAGGTTTTTGATATGCTCTTCTTTGGTGGAGGCTTTCTTTTCCGTTTTGGTTTCTTCCGCCAAAAGATTTGCAGCTGTCAACGACACAATAAGCACTAGTAGTAATGTGCTAAAACTTTTAAAAAATGTTTGGTTTTTTTTGTTTACATTGTTTTTCATAAAAATACCTTCTTTTTATTATATTTATTTTGTAATTGAAGTACTTTTTGTGACTCCAATAGATTTTGGATCAATCACTGTTTGCAAGTTGCCATTTTTTTTGCGCATAAGTCAAGTCATTTACTTTGAAAAACTATGAAAATCATTAAAAAATGGAAAAAATTGAAAATTCATTGGAAGAATTTTGTAGAAAAAATTGGGCGATGACGGGATCGAACCGCCGACATCTTGCTTGTAAGGCAAGCGCTCTCCCAGCTGAGCTAATCGCCCTTTTGTTCGCATAATCGTTTCTGTTGGATTTCAAATAATTTGAAACCCAAAACGGACTGTATTATGCAGGTTATGCTTTTATTTTTTGTTAAGCCTTTAATTTATTAATTTGTAATGCTAAACGAGATTTGTGCCTGGAAGCCATATTTTTTTTAATCAAGCCTTTGCGAGCCGCAGTATCCAATAATTTTGTATACATACGGTATGTTTCTTGCGATTCATCTATGTTTTTGTCCGCAAGATTTTTTTGCAATTTTTTATAAGCTGTGCGCAATTCCGATCTTTTTTTGGAATTTGCAATATTTTTTTTTCTGCTTCTGTGAACATCCCGTTCAACGGATTTAATATTTGCCAAGTTTGTTTCCCCGTTAATTTTTTTATTTTTTGGAGAAATCCAAAAAAGAGCAGGCTTGTACTGATGTCAACAAAAAAAATTAAAAACTTCTTTTATGAAAAAGGCTTAGGCTTTTTGGCTTTTTGTCGATGATGTAATAGGAAAAACTTGGTAGGAAAGAGTTTATGTCACATTCAATATTGAATTCAAAAGATCAAATGGGTGCTATCGAAGCCGTAGACGCGTTGAATCAGTCTGCCCAAATTCTAAGCCGTATTATTGAATCAGTGCAAAAGCAAAATGAATTTACTGCACGCGGTGAGATAGAAAAAGGTCAAGCTTTGGAAAAAACCCAAAGCATGGATATGGCAGAATTGGAGAAAAAGCTTCATATATACATTAGTATTTTATTTTCTTTTGGCCGTGAACATAGTAGTATGTCCCATGAAAACAATGATATCGCTCTGATTGGCTTTGATATATTAAATGAAGCTTCCGGCTTGAAATTGAGCTTAAAACTCCAACAATTTCGGGAAAAATTGCAGTTTCTATTAGATTTGTATGATTTGAATCAAAATTTGCTGGATGATAGGATGCAGTTTCTTTCTTTAGTTTTGGATTCTTTGCGGGGCAAAGACCAGCACTTGGTTTATAATCCGGCAGACAATGGTAATGGCACAAAATCAAATATGCCTTTTGCTTTCAATAGTACAGCATGACTCAGACAGTATGAAATTCTTGACACGAGATTTTTCGATAAGGAAGAAATAATGACATCAACTTTTATGGGATTGGAAATAGCAAAGCGCGGCTTGAGCAGCCATCAAAAAGCTTTGCAAGTGACAGGTCACAATATTTCTAATGCGGACAATAAAGAATACAGCCGACAGCGAGTGGTGTTAAATAGCGCGGATCCTATTTATGCTCCAGCGTTCAACAGGGCATCTGGACCTGGACAATTGGGGCAGGGGTCACTGGTTAGCGCGGTAGAACGGGTGCGTTCTCATTTTATTGATGACCGGATCGTGACAGAATCCAACAATCATGCTTATTGGAAAACAAAGCATGATATGCTGTATCAAGTGCAAGTGATTTTTAATGAACCGTCCGGAAATTCATTGCGAACACGTTTTGATAAATTTTGGAATTCATGGCAGGAACTATCCAAATATCCCCAGGAAGGATCTGTGCGCAATGTGCTTATTGAAAATGGCAAAGCTGTAGCTGGTGAAGTGCGGCATATTTATCAAAAATTGCATGAATTGCGCAATCAGGCCAATGTTTTGATTGCGGACCGTGTACGGCAAATCAATGGCATAGCAGAAAATATCCGTGATATTAATATGGCGATTCAAAAATCCACGGATTTAGGTGACAATGCGAATGATTTATTGGATCGTAGAGACGCATTGGTAGAGAAGTTATCCAAAATCGTTAATGTGCAAGTTTCCCGCAATGACAAAGACGAATTTATTTTGAATATTGGCTCTGAAAATTTGGTGCAAGGGTCTATAATGCAGCCATTGCAATTGATCGGTGATCCAGACAATTTTGGCTATTATCGGGTGCAATGGGAAAAAACCGAAGAAACTCCGTCCATACTGAACGGCGAATTGAAAGCATTGTTGGATATTCGCGATGTTGTGTTAAAAAAACACATGGATGAAATGGACTCTTTGGCTTTGAATATGGGTTCTTTGATTAATGAGATACATCGCGACGGCTTTGGACTGAACAATCGGACCAATATGAATTTTTTTGATCATAGGTCAATTGCAGAAGATATTTACGGCAACTGGGATGAGAACGGCGACGGCCAGGCGGAGAAAACCGCATTGTTCAAAATATCAGGAGTCAATACGCTCAATCCTGACGCGGAAATAGGCATTGCCGGAAGAATAACATTGTACAGAAATGACGAAAACAATACTCCGGTCTTCATTGATTATTCACCTACAGATAAGGTAAAAGATGTCATACATAAAATAAATATTTCTGATGCTGGCGTAGAGGCTTATCTCAATCATAATGGCCATTTGACTTTTAAGGCAAAAATTGCCGATGACAAAAGTAAATACAATTTTATGATCCGTCATGTGGAAGACAGCAATCAATTTCTTGTGGGAATGTCAGGAATGTTGCGCAACAATGGGGCCCAGGGTGCTTTTTCCTGGCAGCGGCTCAATGATGTAAATAAATTGCAAGGCAATTCTATCCATTATGAAATAACTCCTCAATTTAATCCGGCAATGTATATGGATTTGAATAGAGAAATTTCTTCCAATCCGAGCAATATTGCCGCAGCAGGAGGTAAAGATATTGGAGCGACAGGTGATAAAAATCAAAGCAATGGAGTAGGTGACGGCGGCAATGCTTTGTCCATTGGAGCGATCCGGTCAAGCAAAACAGTCATGCTGGAAGCAACTTCTTCTTTTGATGATTTTTTTACAGGTATTGTTTCCCGCTCCGGAGCGGAATCCAATGTTGCCAAAGCAAATGAAGAAAATAAAAATAATTTGCTCAACAATTTGACCAATTTACGTGAATCAATCTCCGGTGTCAATTTGGACGAAGAAATGGCAAATATGGTCCAATATCAAAATAGTTACAATGCGTCAGCACGCATTATTTCTACTCTCAATCAAATGTTGGAAACGATCATTCGTTTGGGCAGTTAGTGGGACAATTAGAATAAAATAAATACACCGTTTAGAAATAGCTTTTTCGCTTTTTGAACGGTTTAAATAGTTTTTTTAAGGTTTAGCAAGGTATTACAAGGAGGTAAACCATGAACCGTGTAACAAATACATCATTAAAAAATCAACTAGTGCAGACATTAAATCGTCAGAAAACGGATATGAGCAATATCCAAAGGCAATTATCTACTGGTAAAAAAGTACAGCTTCCTGAGGATGATCCAGTGGCAGCAGCTACGCAAATGCGCCTTTATTCTAGGTTATCGCAAATAAAAAAGTACCGCGACAATATTAATGAAGGCGATGAAAGACTTCGTGATATTGATTCTTCTTTGCAATCCATGACAAGGATTTTTCAGCGGTTAAGAGTTTTGGCAGTACAAGGAGCGAATGGAATCTATACATCGTTTGAAAGAAAGGAAGCCGCAGCCACAGAGATCAACCAGCTCCTAGGCGAATTGGTTGCCATAGGCAATAAACAGGATGCAACGGGCAGATATTTATTTGCCGGTCACAATACAGACACCAAACCATTTGAACCGATTTATCAGACTATAACCCAGGGCCGCCAGGGCGATGCTATGGTAGGAGTCGAATATCGTGGCAATATTGGTGAGTTGAAAACAGAAGTGGGCTCTGGTGAGCATGTAGCTACTTCTGTACCTGGCAATTGGGCCTTTTGGGCAACAGACCAAATTGTTCAATCCAATACAAATTCGAGCAATTATAGTGCGCCACAGAATATGGAGTTCAAAATTGATGGCAATACCATTCAAATCAATGCTGGGGACAATTTAGACGTCATTATCGAAAAGATTAATCAGTCTCCAGCCCAGGTCAAAGCAAGCAAAGGCGGATTGAACAATATTGTTTTAACAACGACCACACCGCACCAAATCTGGCTGGAAGATGTCGGTACCGGAGATGCATTGAAATCTTTGGGTTTGATTGATCCTGAATTGCCTCATCCGCCAAACAATTATGCAGAAACTGCGACCATTTCTGGTTTTAGTATATTTGAAATGGCAATAAAACTGCGCGATGATTTAGTACGAGGAGATATTGTTCAGATAGGCGGCAATGATTTACAAGCATTGGACGTTGGTTTGGACAATATTTTGAGAAATGTTTCCTTAGTAGGGGGACGTCAAAAGCGTTTTGAGGAATTGACAAAGCGTATTGAAACTGATATCTCCTATGTGTCAGAATTGGCAGCAAAAACGGAAGGTATTGATGTTGCTAAAACCATTATGGATTTGAAATGGTTGGAAACTGTACACAGTTATGCCATGAATGTTGGAGCCAGGAACATAAAGCCGACATTAATAGATTTTCTAAGGTAATATAGACGATAGGGGTAATAAATGCAAATAAACACCAAAGCTTTTGGCGAAGTACAATACAGTCAAGATCAACTCGTTGATTTTCCGGAAGGAATATTGGGTTTCCCAGATTTTCAAAAATTTGTTTTATTGCAGGGTGAGCAATTTGAAGATTGGGAGTTATTGCAGTCTTTGGAAAATCCTGATTTAGCCTTTTTGGTATTAAAACCAGAATTGATTTGCCCGGATTATATGCCGGAGGTTCATTCGGAAGATTTGCGAAAGATTGGTTTGCAATCCGTGGATCAGAGTTTGGTGTTATCAATCATAACTATTCGGGACAAAATAGAAGATATTTCCGCAAATTTTGGAGGTCCAATCATTATTAATATTCAAAATAAAAAAGGCATCCAGGCCGTATCGAACAATGATTCCCATCCCGTTAGATTTTATTTTATGCGCGAACAAGGGGGGCATCCATGTTAGTACTGGCCCGTAGATTGAATCAGAGTTTTATGATTGGTGATCAGATAGAAATCGTTATTGTGGATATTCGAGGTGACCAGGTAAAATTGGGAATCAAAGCACCCCGCGAAGTATCGGTTTATCGCAAAGAAGTGTATGAAGAAATCCAAAAAGAAAATGTTATCGCTACCAAACAGTCGATGAACCAGCAAACTTTGAAAGAATTGGGAAATTTGTTTAAAAAAGACAAAAAATAAAGAATTTTTTTTTGACAGAATCAAAAGCGTTTGCAAATTTGTTTCAAAAATTGAATTTAGTGATTAATATTTTGCATAGTTAAAGGTAAAAAAAAATGTCTGATGAAACACGGAACAACAACAATGGCAGCCCTGACAATATAATCACTGAAATCAAAATTTTTCCAACGGACAGAGAAGGTAAAACACTGGCTTACGCAAACATTACAATTTTAGACATGTTTGTGGTGAAAAATTTGCGTATTGTGCAAGGAAACAAGGGTGTTTTTATAGGTATGCCTTCTATTAAGCGCAGAGACGGTGATCATCGAGATATATTTTTTCCTATTAATACCCATGCCAGAAAAATGATAACAAAAGTGTTGGTCGATGCTTACAATGAAACCACACAAAGCCACATAGAATAGAATAAACACATAGAATAGAATAGAATAAAATAGAATAGACCATAGTAGAAGCAACCATCCATAAATAACCCCAAAATTATATATATACTCATTCAAATATATTTTTTCATAATACAAATCATGTATTATCAATAATAATTGGTTCAAATTAAGATAAATCATTTTTTCCCTGAAAATGAAATAAGCCAAAAATTTGGCGCAAGCCCAATATAAAGATTTGGCTTGCGGATCACGATATATAAACGGGGAATAGTATTTTATAAATTTTTTTGTGTTTTTTTAATATAAATGCTAAATAATACTGCAAGGTCTAGCTATTCCCAAAGTCTTGTCGGATAATGGGAAATATTTATGCCGAGTTGGAATTTACATTTTGTGCCGTTATTTGTTTTGGTGGTTATAAGCAGTATAGGGACCCCCTTATCTCAATCGGCAGTTTATTCAAAAAGCAATAGCAAAAAAAAAATGATTGTTCATACGGTTCGTTCGGGAGAGAATTTGTATCGGATCGGACGTATTTATAATGTGTCCGTGGCGAATTTGATGAAATGGAACAAACTAAAGACAAAATCGCATGTTATTACTGGCCAAAAAATCAAAGTATATCGCGCGCAGGATGCACCAATAACATACCAAAAGTATGCTATTATTACAAATTTAAAAAAAAATGGTTCCGTACAATTAAAAAGTAGATTTTCTCGGTTTCGTGGCTCATATAGGCCATATTATCAGTATTATTGCAATGGCCATTGCGAGGTCAAAGTGCCCATTGCCGGGCAAGTGGTTCGCCTGGGTCGAATGCGAAAATTTGGCCGTTATATTGTGGTCCAGCACGCAAAGGGTGGTGAAACCATTTATTCCGGTTTGGAGCAATGGCATATACGGGAAGGCAAAAAAGTTTCGCCTGGCGATGTACTTGGCGTGACGCATAACAATACAGTGCGGTTTATGGCTGTGCGGCAGGGAG
>CAZCVM010000006.1:17863-40347 GCA_964501965.1 uncultured Leptospiraceae bacterium
ATGCGCTCTTATGGCAAAGAAATATTCTAATCATTTGTCATCTGTGCCATTATAGCTGAAATGAAAAGGCAATATTAATATTTTGGTTTGAATAAAAAGGAGAAAAGAGTGAATTGGTCTATAGAAAACGCCCATGTTATTACCCCGCACAAAGTGATACCAGACAGCAATATCATAATGCAAAAGGGAAAAATAAAAAGTATCCATGTTGCAGAAGCGCGATTGCCGGAAATATCCCTGGATGTGGATCATTCATTGGTTTTTCCGGGACTTATCAATGGGCATGATCATATTCTGGGCAATTATCTGCCCAAAGTCGGTAAAGGACCCTACCCCAATTGGCTGCCTTGGGACAATGACTTAAAAAGCGCGGATACTTATGTGGAACGTCAGCAAATTGATATTTTTGATTCTTATCTTCTGGGTTCTTACCGCAATCTGTTGTCTGGAGTGACCACTGTTTCCGATCATATTCCTCATTTTGTAAATGAACCGTTTATAGATAAAATGCCTATTAGAGTTTTAAGGGATTATGCTTTGGCCCATGCTGTGGCAAGTTTTGCTTTGTCCTGGGGAGATGGTATTGAAGAGGAGTATGCGAAAGCAAAAAAAAATAATATTCCTTTTATCACCCATTGTCAGGAAGGTTTTGATGATGAAACATTGCAAGATACCAATACTTTGATAAAAAAAGGTGCATTAGGCGAGTATAGTGTCTTGATTCATTGCATTGGTCTGGGTCGGGAAGACATTGTCAACCACGCGAAGCATAAAAGCAATATCGTTTGGTGTCCAGACTCCAATATGTTTATGTTCAATAAGACATTGCCTGTGAAAGAGTGTCTGGACCAGGGGGTAAATGTTGTTTTGGGTACAGACTCGCCGATGTCCGGTGGCATGAATATGCTGACAGAATTGAAATTTGCCAAAAAGACTTATTTTCAGCTTTATAAAGAACATTTGGATGATAAACAATTGATTGAGATGGTTACTACCAAAGCTGCTAAGGCTTTGCGGCTTCCTTCTCTGGGAGAGATCAAAGAAGGTAAAACAGCGGATTTGCTATTGATCCGGGGGGAAGTGGACCGGCCTTATAGCTCATTGGTGGAAGCCCAAATGGAGGATATCCGGTTGATGATTTATCAGGGTGTGCCCATTTATGGTGATCTGGAATTTGAGGATATATTTCAATATTTCAATTTGGATTATTCTACGATTCTTGTCAACAATCATCCCAAAGCGGTTATAGGGGATCCATGGTCGCTATTAAAAAGGATTCGCACCGCAGTCGGATATAAAAAAGAGCTAGCTTTTCTACCTATAAAAAATTATTCTTGATAATTATTATTGAAATTTTACTATTCATCCGAAATTCATTGTTAGAAATAGGATTAGGATAAAAAAGTATTGGAATATCTATGGCCGGACCAATAGCAAGAAATTATAAAAGTGGATCTATTATATACTTTGAAGGCGATATAAGTGAAGAAATTTATATTTTGAAACAAGGACGGGTCATTTTGCTTTCAACGATGGTGGAAACAGGTAAAGAAAGCAAAGAAAATTTGCAGCCTGGAGAGTTCTTTGGAGTAAGATCTACATTGGGACATTTTCCCCGCGAAGAAACAGCCCAGACATTGACCGATTCTACGGTACTGGTTTTAAAACTGAGCGATTTTGAAGCTTTGATGAGTAAAAATTTTCGCTTAGTGATTAAAATGCTGCGAGTTTTTTCCAATCAGTTGCGAGATGTCGGCAAAAGAGTCCGCAATATTTTGGGAGATACAGACTTGCGCAATCCTTCTACTGAATTGCTGAAGCTGGCAGAATACTATTACCAAAATAACAATTTGGATTATGCCAAATACGCTTACAACAAATTTTTGACGGATTATCCTGGACGTCCTTACGCGGATCGTGCCCAGCAAATGCTGCAAAATTTGCAGCAAGGCGGCAATTTTCCGGGACGCTACCAGCCATTGTATGAACAAGAGTCTTTTAGCGACGATTATTCTGAGGAGATAGATGTTCCGGAAACCTCGGCAGGGACAGTGAGTCAAGAACAAACAACTTTGGGTGCTGGATCTTCTATGCCCGTTTCGCCTGAATTGGGTAAGCAGGAGTTTGATGGAGATTTTGCATTGGATTCGGCGGAGATACCTTTTGGAATGGATACAGCTCCAGGATCAAATAGCTTGTCATCGCAAATAGAAAGTGCAGAGCAAATGTTATTGCAAGGCCAAACAGAAGATGCCCTAAACAGTCTCCAAACAATTTTGGAACAAATGCAGGGTTCATCGTCTTCCGCCCCTAAAGAAGATATTGCCAAAGTTTTGTTTTTAACTGGAAAGATATATTTGGACAAAAAAAATATCCAACAGGCAAATGCCTGTTTATCGCGGGTGGTAAAAGAATTTGCTCAGACTTCTTCCTTTAAGCCTGCGTTGTTGTACATGGGCCGAATGTACCACAGTGCCGGCAAAGCTGATACAGCTCGAAATTTGTATCAGCGGGTGGTAGCCACTGGTCAGGAAGACCAGTGGACTTTGCAAGCCAAAGAATTGTTGGATAAATTAGGAGCAGCTCATGCTTAACGAATCAATGTTTGATAAATTTGGCAAAGAGTACCAGGCAAATGAAATAATTTTTTGCGAGTTTGAACCGGGCAATGATTTTTATTTACTGCAAAATGGCAGAGTAAAGATTACAAAGATCATTCAGGATCGGGAGAAGATTATTGATATTTTGGAGCCGGGAGATATTTTTGGAGAAATGGCTATTTTGGAAGAGCAGCCCCGGTCCGCTTCTGCCATTGCTATGGAAAAAATCAAGGTTTTACAATTCAATAAAGCCAATTTTGAATCATTGCTCCAAAGCAATCCAGCTTTGGCCATGAAATTGCTGGTCGTTTTTTCTAAAAGAATTTTTGATGCCAAACGCAGATTGATGATTCTTTTGTTGCCAGAGCCGCAATTGAAAGTTATTGACACATTGAATATGCTGGCTGAAAAACATCCGCACTATGGTAAAGTCAATGATATCGTTGTCAAATCTACAATGGACGAAGTCGCGCATTGGAGTGCCTTACCGGAAAATGATGTAAAAACCATTATTATGAACCTGAATAGATCCGGCAAAATTGAGCTGTTTCAAGATAAAATCCACCTGAAAAATACCATGGATTTTCGCCGTCAGGTCACTAGTCGGCGCAAAAGTCTGATGGATCATTAGATATTCGAATACTCGGCGTCTGCGCAAAAAATAGATTGACACCCTGTTTAGGCTATTTTTTGTGTTTGTGGTATATTAATACAGATATGCGCCAGTAGCTCAGTTGGATAGAGCAACGGCCTTCTAAGCCGTAGGTCATAGGTTCGAATCCTATCTGGCGTACATAATTGCTTTTAGTGTCTTGTAACGCATATCATCGTACAAGGTATGATCCGAAAAAGTTATCGATTCGCTCCCAATGTTTTTTCCAATGTCCGTAGCAATTGCTCCATGCCAAATATTGTTTGAGATAATACATTTTGCCAGGCTATGGATTGTTTTGGTTCCTGTTGGTTCGAAGCATTTCGCTGGCTGTATATATGAAGTTTACGAAAAAATACTTCCATGAACGGATATTGATCAGTAATATTTTTTTTGTGATCCCATATTTGGTTTTTATCAGAAAATTGGTTTTGGTCAGAGCGCAAATCTTTTAGGTGTTGGTGCAGAAATTGTTTTAGGGCTTGGAGCTGGCCACGCAATGATCCATCGGAAATAAATTCTGCTTTGAGCCACAGTTCATTTAAAGTTTTTGCTGGCAGTTGGATGTTTTGTTGCAGCAAGGATTCTATTTGCGGATAATCCAAAATACGAGTACCCAACATAATGCCTCCTTTATTGGCTGGAAATACTATGGGCATACCGGTTATGGCAAATGCTTCTTCAAACCAATGCCGGTACAAATGGAAAACATAGTCTGTGATGACTTTTTCGTTTTTGAATTTTGGGTCTATTTGGCTTCTTAGGCTGGGTATCCATTGAATGCTTCGTTTATTAATAATAGCTTGATTAATATGATCCAAATTTTGCAGTCGATGTTGACTGGATAGCCAGGAAAATAAATGGTGTGTACCTTGGGCATGAATTTCCCGGTCTACATAGGCTAGGTCCTGGCCCAAAAAAATCACCGGCTTGGCTCCCATTTGTCTTACCAGATCAAAAGCAGATGTTGCCACAGATCCTCCGCTTTGTATATCTCCCATTGTCATGCTATGACTTTCCAGCCAATCAGCCATAGGTGTGGTTTCTCTTTTTTCGATCCCATTTTTTCCATTAGGATAGGTATATTTGGCTGTGGTAGCAATCCAGCGGGGGCCGGGCCATCTAGCAATGACATCCGGGCATGCTACAATGTCTGCCAATAAATGTATTTTTTTTGCCAGTGGGTGTGTAAAATACGGCAAAAAATGTTTTAGACTGTGCTTTTGGCTATCCAGGGTGTAGACGATATGCGGCGCAATTTGGTTTTGGAGCAATATGCCCAAAGCTGTATCCGTAGATACCACGATTATCTGGTGTGGCCATTTTGTCAGCCATTTGCGCAGCCAGGGCAAAGACTCGATCAGAGTAGGGCCAGCTCCGATGATCAATGCTGGTTTTTTTTGAAATTGATCAAACAGTATTTGGCTGGGCTTGACATTTTTCAGGTTTACAGCATTTTGAATGATTTGTTTGATCCAATGTACTTCAAATTCTACACGAGTTAATAGATCGCTAAGAATGCTGGACATTGTTTGCAGTATTTTTTGCAATACCAGCGGCTTTTGGGGTGACGTAGGTACAGTTGTTTGCCATATTCGGTAGCCCTTGTGACCGGACCAGTCCATGGCGCTTAATATTTCACATATTTGGTTTACATTGTCAGGATCAACAAATATTTCCTGCCAGGGCTTAGGTTTTTTTTCTGGAAAATTTGTTTTCGGTTTTTTAAAAATTTCTAATTCATTACTTATTTGGAATAGATTGTTCCTTTCGTTGACAAATAGTACCAATTTCACGGATAAGTCATGTTTTTCCTGTGCCTGAGTGAATGATTTGTATTCATCGGCTGTGGTATCTGGATTTTGTTGCTCAGTGTCGCCATGGCTTGATTTGTGGATTTCCATTAATCTGCGTGCTACAGGGTGATAATGGTACATTAGGCCGGCTTCATGCACAATGATCACATCGGCTTTGCCGGTTGTTTGCCTGGCTGCCCAGCGTTCAGCTTCTGATACAGGATCAATACGAGAATGCAGAGGTTTGTTGCCTATCATTAATGTGATGCCTTGCTTTTTTGCCTGTATCAATTGCCAGTCATTGGGCAGTTTGGCTGCAAGCGGCGCGGAGATGAACCGGGTGTCTGTTGTTGGATTATTTTTTTTGGGTTTCATTATAATAGGGGATTTTTGTATTCATATATAAGATTTGGTTCATTTTTTTTGAACCGGATTTCTTTGGCAAGATTTAATAGGTTTTAGGAATATTTCTATGCGATTAAAATCATTACAAATGTTTGGCTTTAAGTCTTTTGCGGATAAAACAAAAATAGATTTTAAGCCCGGGTTTACAGCTTTGGTCGGACCCAATGGATGCGGTAAAAGCAATGTTGTGGACGCGTTGAAATGGGTTTTGGGCGAAAAAAGCGCGCGTTCGATGCGTGGTGAAAAAATGGAAGATGTTATTTTTGCTGGCACGGATGGGCACAAGGCATTGAGTATGTCGGAAGTGACATTGGAATTTGAAAATAGCGGAGGATTGCTGCCCATTGATGGAGATAATTTGCGGGTCACCAGACGCCTGTATCGAGACGGAGAAAGTGAATATTTGATCAACAACCGCAAGGTGCGCTTGAAAGAAATTGAGTCATTGTTTTATGATACAGGAGTCGGAAAGCAAGCTTATTCGGTCATGGAACAGGGTCGGATTGATCAAATTGTTTCTAGTAAACCTGAAGAACGGCGTTATATTTTTGAAGAAGCAGCCGGTATTTCAAAATATAAATTTCAAAAGAAAGAAACTGTGCGCAAATTGGAGGAAACAAAACTAAATTTGAATAGAGCTCAGGATATATTGCATGAAATAGAGCGAGACCGTGAACAAAAAAGAAAACAAGCCCAGACCACAGAAAATTATCAAAGCTTAAAAAAAGAATTAACTGATTATGAGATTAAGCGTTATGTGCTCAAATCAGCGGATTTTTTGGAAAGAAAATCCGCTTTGGAAGAAAAACTTTCCAATCTTATCAAAAGAAGAGAAGAGCTGTCTGCTCAAGTCTCTTCTGTCAATTCTCTCATCGAAGAACGTGAATACAAAAAAAACGCCATTCAATTGGAATTGTTTGAACAAGATAAGCAATTGGTTGCGTTTAAGCATTCTTTGTCGCATATTGAAGATCAATTGCAACGCAATAAAAGTTTGCTTCAGGAAGCCAAGCATAGATTGGATGCGACAGAACAAAAACTGGAACAAAGAAAGAAAAATATAGAGTCACTGGACAATCAATTGGCGGATTTAATTGAAAAGCAAAAACAACTGGAACAAGAAATAGCCGAATTGGCGCATCAATTGGAAGAAAAAAAGAACGCGGACAATCAGCACAAGAATCAAATCATTCAATGGGAACAGCAACTGCGCGCCAATCGGCAAGAAATTATTGATATTGAAAAAAATCTTGTCAATAAACAAGAGCTACTGAAAGAAATTATTGGCAAGTTGGTGGTGGAGATCGAAAAACGCAAAAAAGAACTGGAACAAGATGAAGAAAAACGTTCTTATCATCGGCAAAATATTTACAACCAGTTGGACGCAATAGAATTATCTGTGCAAAAAATTTATGATTTGGCGGCAATGCCGGTTGAGTCCGCTCAGGTTTTTTCGGATTGGTATCAAAAATGGCAAACAGTGGTGAAAGAAGTCTTGGAGCCTTTGGATATGAAAGTCCTGCGCCAGGAAATTCACAGTTTTGAATCTTTTGAGGATGGATTTCGGTCTATTTTTTTTGCGAAGGGCGGCATTCAGGAGCAAAAAGAAGATTTGCAAAATTTGATTGCTCAAATGCAAAGTCGGAAAGAATTTTTGATCGAAGAAAACAATCAATTGGAAATTTCGATTGCCGAGGCACGGGAAAAAAGGGAGATACTCAAAGATGAATGGAATCAGCTCAATACCAAATTGACGAAAGAAAGTAATGAGCTGTCCTGGATCAAAAAACAAATAGAACAGTTTACCACGCAAAGAAATCAATTGCTGGAGCAAAGTGAAAGCTATCTGAAAGAAATTCAGACTATACAAAAAAGAATCAATGACTGGAATACAGAAATTTTTGAATTTGAGGGGCAATTGAAAGATTTTAACGAAAAAGAAATAAAGATTCAATCTCAAATACGGGAGTTGGCTGGTGAACGGGATAGTATTGAACAGGAAGTCAGCAAGTTTAAGTCCCAGATACACCGGGAAAGGGTCGAACTCAATCAAGTGCAGCCGAAGATTGAAAATTTTGAGCGTTTATTGATTGAACTGCGGTTAAAAGACGAACAAATACAAGATCAATTGTACAATGAATATGAATTGGATTTTTCTGACGCGAAAGAAAAAGCTCAAAATGTTGATTTGCCGGAAAATGATTTGAATGCGAAAATATCACAGCTAAAGAAAAGTATTCAGGAACTGGGAGTGATCAATCATCTTGCTTTGGATGAGTTCAAAGAGTTAGAAGAGCGATATCAGTTTTATGTCAAGCAATATCAGGATATGCTAAAGGCGCAAGAAGATATTTATAATATTATTAAAGATATTGATCAGGCGTCTACAAAATTGTTTATTGAAAATTTTGCAAAAATACGGACAAGTTTTTCCAATATTTTTCAAAAATTGTTTCAAGGCGGTAAGGCGGATGTTTTGTTGATCGATACGGAAAATCCTCTCGAATCAGGTATTGATATTGTGGTGCATCCGCCTGGTAAAAAACCCAAACATATTTCATTATTGTCAGGCGGCGAGCGTTCGTTGGTTGCTATTGCTTTGCTGTTTGCTGTGTACGAAATCAAGCCCTCTCCTTTTTGTTTTTTGGATGAGATTGACGCTGCATTGGATGAAAGAAATATTGATCGTTTTATTCATCTGTTGGATCAGTTTGCCGGGAAAAGTCAATTTATTGTTATTTCTCACAATAAGCGTACCATGGCAGCAGCTGATACAATTTTTGGCGTAACTATGGAAGAACCAGGTATTTCAAAATTGGTTTCTATGCGTTTGGAGACAGCTAAGCAGGTTGTTTCATAAAGATATTTTTCTCTTGTGCGGTTTTGTATGGATCAAAAAAAATACTCTCTGGAATTGGTACAAAACAATTTGAAAAAATTGTTTGGCTATTCGAGTTTTCGTCCAAACCAAGAGGAGGTCATTTTTTGTATCTTGGAAGGCAGAGATACTTTTACTGTGATGCCAACCGGCGGAGGAAAATCTATTTGCTACCAATTGCCAGCTTATTTGATGCCCGGTACATGTGTAGTGGTCAGTCCGCTGATTTCTTTAATGAAAGACCAGGTGGACGGTGCTTTGGAAAATGGCTTAAAAGCGGCATTGCTAAATAGTTCTTTATCACTGGACGAAGTGAGGCAAGTAGAACAAGATATTTTGGCAGGTCATTTGGATTTGTTGTACATTGCGCCGGAACGTTTTGCCAATGAACGTTTCCAGATGCTTCTTAAAGATGTGACAATCAATTTGTTTGCCATTGATGAAGCCCATTGTATTTCAGAATGGGGTCATGATTTTCGGCCGGATTATCTGAATCTGAAACATATCCGTCAACATTTTCCGAATGTAGCTATTGCAGCGTTTACAGCTACAGCAACTCAGAACGTACAAAATGATATTGTTCAAAAATTGAATCTAATGGAGCCAGAGATTCGTCGTGCTTCGTTTGACCGGTCAAATTTGTTTTTGGAGGTAAAACCCAAAGAAAATATTCAAAATCAGATATTGAATATAGTTCAGCAAAAAAAAAATAAGGCCGGTAACGTATACCGTATGACCCGCAATGATGTGGAAAAAACAGCAAATTTTTTGAATGCCCATAATATTGCGGTATTGCCTTATCATGCCGGAATGTCGGGCAAGCAACGCTCCAGCAATCAGAATGCTTTCAATAATGATCAAATTCAGGTAATAGTCGCGACTATAGCTTTTGGCATGGGGATTGATAAGTCCAATGTTCGATTTATCATTCACGGCGATCTGCCCAAAAATTTGGAAGGATATTACCAGGAAATTGGCAGAGCCGGACGCGACGGGGACGCAGCAGAATGTATTTTGTTTTATCGAAGCGCGGATATTCATCGTGTCCGATTTTTTATGGATCAGATACCGGACGCGCAGGATAAAGCAATAGCAGAAAATAAAATGCAAAAAATGATCCAGTATGCCTCTTTGCACAAATGCAGACGTATCCAGATTTTACAATATTTTGATGAAGTGTATCCGCGCGAAGAATGTTCCTATTGCGATGTTTGTACCGGTTTGGTGGAAACGGAAAACGCTACCACTGAAGCACAGATGGTTTTATCAGCCATACACCGGGTCCGTCAAAGTTTTGGGGCTGGACAGGTTGTTGATATCGTAACCGGCGCGAAAACGCAAAAAATTTTTTCCTATCAGCACGATAAGCTAAAGACTTACGGGGTAGGTAAGCATAGAGACAAAAGGTATTGGCGCCAACTCATTGAGGAATTGCTATCCCGCAATATTATCAAGCAGCTTGGAAGTCCCTATCCGGTATTGGGCCTGACCAAAAGCGCAAGCGATATATTGAAAGGGGAGCAGGAATTTTTTATCACAAAAACTAAACAAGCTCACAAAGCCGGCAAAGCCGTGCTAGCTATGGAAAAACCTTTGGATCCGGATTTGTTTGAAAAATTGAGATTGCTGCGAAGAAGTATTTCTGATCAATTGGGAGTGCCACCTTATATTGTTTTTTCTGATAAAACTTTGCGAGAGATGTGTGTTTTTCTGCCCACAGACAGAGAAAAAATGCTTCTTGTAAACGGCGTAGGATTCAAAAAATTTGAACAATATGGCGACCAGTTTTTGCGAGTCATTCGTGAGCATATTACCTGAATCATTTTCCTTAAGCGCATAATTAAAACAAATGATAAATCACGGCAGCATACATATAATGGTCTTTGCGCATTATTGTGTTTAGGTCAGAATGCTGGGTTTCATAAATATAGTTGAGTTTGACAAAGACAGGCTCAACAAAGAATTTGAGTCCCAAATAAAGTTTATTTTTAGAAAAGCCTTTGGCATAAAAACCGGGACCATGAGTAGCTGTAGCTTGTTTGTCTTCCAGCAACCCATAAAATATTTCATCTGCCAGCATGATAAAAATATTTTGCCATATTCGGTAAGAAATTTCCAGAGTATGGGTTAGCATCAATGAATATCCAAGACGTTCTGAGGGACTTTGATAGTATTGGGAATACAGAGTGTGGTAGGTGAAAATCCGGCTGGCCAAAGCAAAACGCTGCCATTTATATGTAATGTGCGGAATGACAGCAAGATTATGATTGCTATGGTAACCATTGGTCGGTCGGTACGGAAATCCCAGGTAATAATACCAAAAAGACAAACTGGCATGCCAATTGCCCCAGTTGGTTTTCCAGGTAGGTCCTGCAAAAAATTCGTACAAGAAGGTCTTTAGAACCTGGTCATCGGAGTGGTAATATTCATATTTATGGCCGGGCATAATCATAAATGAAAGATTTTTATTGATTTTAATATTAGCGCCAAGATAAACCCATGTGCGTCCGGTTTGCTGCGCTGCGAAAAGCGATCTATTTTGTGTTATGTGTTGTACCACAATGAGAAAAATAAGCGCGAGCATTGTTTTGTAAAATATTTTATTCATACCAGGATGTCCAGTTTTCCAGTGGCTGGCGTGCGCTTTTATTTTTATTGTTAGCGTGTTCTTCATCAGCGAAACCCAAAGTAATGCCCAAAATGATCTTTCGGTTTTCAGGTAACTTCAGTAGGCTGCGTATTTGCGGGCCATGGTTGGCAACCTTTGCTTGTGGTACGGAACTGATTCCCTGATTGGCTGCGGCAAGCATCAATGTTTGCGCGAACGCTCCAATGTCAAGTATGGACCATTCGTTAAGATCGCGGTGTATATGCAAATAAATGAGAACCGGCGCATTATAATTCCACTTACCCAGCGGATCATTGTCCGGCAATATACGTTGACCGGTTTTTTTGCGGGTGTTTTCTATGTTAGTTTTTTGTTGATCCGGCCATTTTTCTGGCCACGCAAATGGTTTGACGATGTCTGCCTTATTTTGCTGTTTTTCCATTAAGTCCATAATGGCTTGCAAAGTTTTGCCTTGCACTACCGCAACCTCCCATGGCTGGTGATTCATAAAACTGGGAGCTTGGCTGGCTTCTGACAATATGGTTTTTATTGTTTCCGGTTGAATGGTTTGCCTAGTATACCATCTTTTACTTTTGCGCCACAGTACTAACTCTGAAAAATCCATAATCTATTCCTAACATTGAAATTGTATTCTATCCACGAATTTTCTAAATATTTGGCAATGAATTTTTTTGTTCTGGCAATAAAAAAACTTTTTTTATTGCCAAAGAGTCCGCCTCGGACAATGGTAACAAAATTATGTGCTTGGCAGGAAGTTTCTTGTATTGGTTTGAATTGCCATAATATTAATATAGTAAAAGATAAAAAAATTGGAGAGAAAAATGTCAGAAAATTTATTGAAAAAAAGCAGAGTTTATTTATCAGGACCGATGGATTTTGTGGGTTCTCGCATCATTGAAAAATATTTGGGATGGCGGGCGATTGTAACTCCTATATTGAAAATTTTGGGAATAACCGTACTTGACCCATGGAATAAGCCCAATATTCGCGGTCACCAGAGTTATGGCCGTGAGGGTGTAGAACATTCTTCGGTGGATTATTCGAAAGATTTTTGGGTCAATGACGCCACACGAGCTCAATTTGAGTCAGACTTTTGGCCCACAGTGCATATTGATTTGCGAATGACAGATATATCTGATTTTGTGATTGCGTTTGTGCCAACCAATATATATAGTGTGGGTACGGTGCACGAAATAGTTATGGCGCGTGCTCAACACAAGCCGGTGATGATGATTAGTCCACCGGTAAAATATGATTTTTTTCCAGAAATAGCCGCCCTGTCGCCGGAAGCTAAAAGTCATTTGAAATTTTATGGCTTAAAAGAAAATCCTCAGGGCATTCCCAGTCAATGGTATGGAAATATTGTCGGCGGCAACAATATGTTTGATGGATTTGGTTGGGAAAACATTCCTTTCAAAGATACCAATTTTTATCCTAGTTTATTGGCCAATGTTATTGCTTCCAGTAAACCAGCAGATGAAAAGTCAGATTTGTATCTGCAATGGCTCAAAGTGAAAGAATGGATTGAGGACCATAAACCCTTACAGCAGCTAACGGGTGGAGTGCTGGATTATGTCGAGTTTACGGAAAAATCCGAAGAACAATTGCTTGAGGATGCGTTGAAACAAGAAAAAGAACAAGAGCGCCAGTATTTTTGGTACAACCAGTCCTATATTCCTAAACGTTCCTTTTTGTTTCAATTGTTTTCCATTGCAAGTGGTTTTATTCCAAACCGTACCAATTTGATGCCCCGAATGAAAGAAAACGGTGAAATGGCTTATGAAGTATATGAAACACCGGATGACAATTGGCTGTTGATAAACGAATAATGAGACATGAGCTACGGATTTGTTCTTGCTTCCTGAAAAGCCCCTATTTTTTATGGTTTTAAATTGCGTGAAAAGCCAGCTCAATAGGGGCTAGGATGATTGAAGTGAGGAAAACCGTGCAAAGCGTCAAAGTTGTCAAATTAGATGAAAAGAATTCCCATGTTTATGCGGAGCTTGAGATAGGTTCTGAAGATTTGGAGCCACAATACCAATTTGTTTTAGAAAAATTAAGTAAACAGGCTCGCATCAAAGGATTCCGGCAGGGGCGTGCCCCGATCGGTTTAGTAGAACAAAAATATGGGGAAAGGGCGGATGCGATATTATTGGAAGATATTCTCGATAACGCTATGACCGAGTTTAATGAGCAACATGATTACACTGTTATTGAAAATCCAAAAATAACCTTAAATGAATATAAACGCCGAGAATTTTTATCCTTTTCAGCGGATTATGATATATTTCCCAAATTTGATTTGCCAGTATATCAAAAAATTGTGGTCAAAGAAAATATTGGTAAGGTAGAAGAAAGTGATGTGCAAAACTACCTGGAAAAAATTCGTGAAAAGTATGCCGAGTTGAAAACCAGAGAAGGCAAAGCACAAAAAGGCGATGAACTAACCTTAATGGTCACTCTTTCAGATCCCAATGAAGACAACAAAATTTTGGAAGAAAATGTAATCAAAAAAACAATACTTGGCGAGAATGAAAACTTGCCGGAGTTGGATAAAAATTTGCAGAATGTGGAAGTAGATGCCAATTTAGAATTTGATATCAAATATCCCAAGGATTTTGATTATGAGGAATTGCGCGGCAAAACCATGCATTTTCAGGTAGTTGTCAAAGAGATCAATGAAGTGGTATTTCCTCCGATTGACGATGAGTTGGCAAAAGATGAAGGGTATGATGATTTAGCGCAAATGAAGCAAAGACTTCGTGAAAATTTGGAAGAATTGCTAAAAATTAGATTCAAAGAAGATGTCAAAGAAGAAGGCATGAAAAAAATAGTGGAACAAGCAAAACTTGATATTCCCATATCCAAGCTTCAAGATAAATTGCAGGATAATATACAAGCTGAAGCAAAAAAACGCAATATCACAGTTCAGTCTCTTGACGAGCTGCAGGAAGCTGTGGGCGGCAAGGAAGGGAAAAAACTTGCTGAAGATATTCAGGCAAAAGCAGAGTTTGAAGCAAAAGCTGGTTTTGTATTGCTTGAAATTTCCAAAAAAGAAAATATTGTTGTAACAGATGAAGATATTGAAGAAGAGGTATCGATTATCGCTGACAAACATCCAGGCGTAGACATAGGTTTTATTAGAAAAAGACTGCAAGAAGATGAAAAGACAATGAAAAAGATCGAAAACGATGTTTTTATGAGAAAATTGTTTGATTTCATATATGACAAAGTAGAGAAAAAAAAGGGAAAAATAATTAAATTTTCCGATATTGTGAAAAAGTCTGAATAAATAGGTTGGATAAACGAAAAATATTTGAAATCATAATGGATAAATAGAAGAAATAAAGGGTAAAGAATGAAAGAAACAATGACATTGGTTCCCATGGTAGTGGAGCAATCAACGCGAGGTGAAAGAGCTTATGATATTTATTCACGTCTATTAAAAGATCGTATTATATTTATTGGTACACCCATTGATGATTATGTTGCCAATTTGGTTGTAGCACAGATGCTTTTTTTGGAAGCGGATGATCCTGATAAAGATATTTATTTGTATATCAACTCACCAGGTGGTTATATCAGCGCGGGTATGGCTATTTATGATACAATGCAGTATATTAAACCGGATATCCAAACATTTTGTATCGGTCAGGCTGCATCCATGAGTTCATTACTTCTGGCATCAGGGACACCAAGTAAAAGGTATGCCACACCTCATGCCAGGATAATGTTGCATCAGCCTTTTGGTGGGGCGCAGGGACAAGCGTCGGATATTGAAATTCAGGCTAATGAAATTATTCGGGTGAGAGATGAGATCAATACTATTTATGAAAAACATACCAAGCAAGCTTTAGATCGTATTGCGAAGGATACTGAGCGGGACTATTATATGAGTTCTCTGGAAGCCAAGGAATACGGATTGATTGACGAAGTAATCGCAAAAAGAACGTAACATGAAGGAAGGGCAATTTATGACAACTAAAAGGAAAACTAAGGGAGAAAAATTGCTTTGTTCATTTTGCGGTAAAGCGCAAGATGAAGTATACAAATTGGTTGCAGGTCCTGGCGTTTATATTTGTGATGAATGCGTGGATTTGTGCAATGAAATCATTGGAGATGACTGGGATCAAACAGAAGAAGCGTCGGAAAATCCCTTAACCAGTCTTCCTAAGCCCAGAGATATTAAAGCAATATTGGATCAATATGTAATTGGTCAGGATCATGCCAAGAAAATCCTTGCGGTTGCTGTGTACAATCATTACAAAAGGATCCATTATACTGCCAGTAAGCGAAGTGATGTGGAGCTGGAAAAAAGCAATGTTTTAATGATTGGGCCAACCGGATCTGGTAAAACATTGTTGGCGCAGACTATGGCCAAAATCCTGAAAGTCCCTTTTGCTTTGGTGGATGCTACCGCTTTGACAGAAGCAGGTTATGTTGGCGAAGATGTGGAAAATATTTTACTCAAATTGATCCAAAGCGCGGACCATGATATAAAAAAAGCGGAATTGGGCATTATTTATGTGGATGAAATTGACAAGATTGGCCGCAAAAGCGAAAATCCATCTATTACGCGGGATGTTTCCGGTGAAGGAGTGCAGCAGGCATTGTTAAAAATCATTGAAGGAACAACCGCGAATGTGCCTCCGCAAGGCGGACGGAAACATCCACACCAGGAATACCTAAGTATAGATACCCGCAATATTTTGTTCATTGTGGGCGGAGCATTTGTCGGCCTGGACAAAATGGTCGAAAAAAGACTGGGTGCAAAAGTCATGGGTTTTGGCGCGGATATAAGAAAGAAAGAAGAACGCGATGTGGGCTCTTTGTTGTTGCAGGCTCTTCCAGATGATTTGCTCAAATTTGGATTGATCCCAGAGTTTGTTGGCCGATTGCCGATCATGACTGCATTGCATGGTTTGAATCGGGAAACAATGAAACAGATTTTGACAGAGCCCAAAAATGCCTTGATCAAGCAATTTGCCAAGTCTTTCGAATTGGAGGGCGTGACTCTGAGATTTGAAGAAGAAGCTTTGGAAGCCATCACAGACAAAGCCATGGAGCTCGAATCCGGCGCAAGAAGCTTGCGGTCTGTAGTAGAAAGCGTCATGCTGGATGTAATGTATGAATTGCCTTCTATGGAAGACATAGGAGAATGCATTGTTACCAAGGAAGTGGTAACAGAAAAAAAAGATCCGGTATTGATAAAAAAAATCAAATCAAAGAAAAATGAAAAACAAAAGGCAAAGGAAAAAACAGCTTAGGCCATTTCATTATGTCGGAAAAAAAAAAGCAGCAATTATCTGAAAAGGAAAATTTTGACCAAACTTCATTTATTCCCTTAATTCCATTAAGGGATTTGGTATTGTTTCCTGCTTTCACAATAAGTCTATTTATAGGTAGAGAATCCTCAAAAAATGCTGTTAAAAAAGCAATGCAAAAAGATCGTATTGTTTTCTTAGTGGCGCAAAAAGATTCATCCATTGAAAATCCTCAAGAACAGAATATTTTCCAGATTGGAGTACGGGCTGAAATACTGCAAATGCTCAAATTGCCGGATGGAACAATAAAAATTCTGGTTGAAACTCTGGAGCGAGCTAGGATTGTTTCTTTTGAAAATTCACAAATCAATCCTGTTGGTTTTTTTTCTGTAAATATTAAATCTTTACCCAATGAGCGTGATACAGATGACGATGAATTGCGTCACCGTTTAGTGCAGCAATACGCAAAATATTTGCGTGGTAAAATGGATCAGGATGCTGCTCGTGAAGATTGGTTGGATGAAGACAATGATTTACTTGTTGATCAAATAGCTGGCCGTTTGTCCATTTCCCTGGATGTAAAACAGGAAATATTGGAAGAAACAGAGCAAAGCAGCCGGATCAATAAGCTGATTCATATTTTGCTAGTTCAAATAGCACTACAGGAAATAGACCGCAATATCCACAACAATGTTCAGGATAGGATCGCAAAACACCAAAAAGACTATTATCTGGGAGAGAAAATAAAAGAAATCCGCAAAGAGTTGGGCCAGGAAAAAGATATTGCTGAAGAAGCTCAAGAATTGCGTGCCCGGGTTGCTGATAAAGGAATGCCCAAGGAAGCGCAGGAAAAGGTTTTGCATGAGATCAGCCGGCTAGAAAAAGTGCCACCTTTTTCAGCGGAAGTTACCGTATTGCGCAATTATATTGACTGGATGTTGGATTTGCCCTGGCAGGAACAATCCAAAGATGTTACTGATCTAAGTCATGCGATGCAAATTCTGGAACGGGATCATTTTGGTCTGGAAAAGATTAAAGATCGAATTTTAGATTTCATTGTGGTACGTCAGTTTGTTGCCAATTATAAAGGCCCTATACTTTGTTTTGTTGGACCGCCCGGTGTAGGCAAAACCTCGTTAGCTCAATCCATTGCATCCTCTCTGGGAAGACAATTTATCCGTATGTCTTTGGGCGGGGTTCGGGATGAAGCAGAGATTCGGGGACATCGCAAAACCTATGTGGCTGCTTTGCCAGGGCGCATTATTCAGTCCATGAAAAAATCTGCTACAGTCAATCCAGTTTTTTTGTTGGACGAAATTGATAAATTGTCAACAGATTTTCGAGGAGATCCTGCGTCCGCGTTGCTCGAAGTTCTTGACCCTGAACAAAATAAAAATTTTCAGGACCATTTTTTAGAAGTGCCTTATGATTTGAGCAAAGTATTGTTCATTGCGACCGCAAATGCTTTGCACCGAATACCTTTGCCGTTACGGGATCGTATGGAAATAATACATTTGGATGGTTATTCTGAAATTGATAAGTTGCAAATCGCCAGACGTTATTTGCTTCCCAAATCTCTTTTGGAAAATGGCTTGCGCGACGATCAAATAAGAATTGCCAATGCCCGTGTTTTAGAAATCATTCGTTATTATACCAGGGAAGCTGGTGTGCGTTCATTGAATCGGGTTTTGCACAAGGTGGCTCGCAAAACATTGCGCAAATTGGTGGAGCAGGGAACGCGAGAAGATTCTTTTTCATTCCGCAAATCACATGTCACAGAATTTCTAGGCAAGCAAGAATACCGCGTAGGTTTTTCTGAAAAAAAAGATGAGATTGGTTATGCGAATGGTTTAGCCTGGACAGAAATGGGTGGAGATCTTCTAGGGGTTGAGGTCACATTGACTGCGGGTCGCGGAGGTTTTACCATTACCGGCAATCTGGGAGATGTTATGCAGGAATCTGTCAAGCTTGCCATGACCTATTTTCGTTCCGTAGCAGAGAAATTGGGAGTATCTCATAAAGAGATCCGTCAAAAGGATGTACATGTTCATGTGCCGGAAGGGGCTATTCCCAAAGATGGTCCCTCTGCCGGTGTAACCATTGCCTGCGCCATTGTGTCAGCTTTTACAGGCATTGCATTGCGAAAAAATTTGGCAATGACAGGAGAGATAACTTTGCGGGGTAAGGTTTTACCTGTGGGTGGTATTAAAGAAAAAGTTCTGGCTGCTCATCGCGGCAAGATTGGTAAAGTTATTTTGCCCAAAGAAAATGAAAAAGACGCTTTGGAGCTTCCTGTAATGGTACAAAAGAGAATAACTATTGTGCTTGCTTCCCAAATGGAAGATATTTTGCCGCATGCATTTGTATCAGATCCAAGAAATCAAAGCAAGTCAGATATAAAAGAATTGCAAATAGCAGCCAATGCGCCAGCATCGATGGAAGAAAAAACTTCTTGGATTCATCAGTAAAAATGTGAGCAAAGAATGGTTTTTGTTTCGCAAAAAAAGGAAATTCAATGCTTTTGGATAAACAACGAAGAGTGCCCAGCGGTTTAGTTGCTTTTGGAGTACAAGAAGCACAGCGAAAGATATGGGCAAGCTCTACTCTGGCGGATTTATTCGGTTCTTTTGGTTATGAGCGAGTCATACCGCCAACAATAACATACGGCTCAGACTTGGATCAAGAAAGATTGGAAGGTTTGGCATCCCTGAAATTGCCCAATCGGCTGGGGGAGGACTTGCGCTTGCGGTCTGATATTACTCTGGCTGTTACTCAGTCTGTTGCCAATCGTTACCAAAAACAGGATATGCCTTTACGTTTTTATTATACGGAAAATGTATTTCAAGATATTGCGCCAGGCACGGGCCATTTAAGGGAAAAGACCCAGGCCGGCATAGAGTTGTTTGGCGGCGGGGATAAAGGACCTCATGAAATATTGTATTTGGCGCAGCATAGTGCCCAAAGTCTTTTGAATCAGGATTTTCGTATTGTATTGAGTCATGTGGGCATTTTGCGTGCCATGATGCAAATTGTCGCAAAAAAAACTCCGCTTCCCATAAAAACTCTGCGTCAAATATTTGTCCGGCGTGATTGGGTTTATTTGCAAAAGCAATTGTCTGGTTTTGATAGCAATTTTACGAATTCTTTGCTAACCGTTTGTTTTGCTTTTGGCAAAAAAGAAGCATTGACAAAAATTCAAACAGTGATAAAGCAATGGCCTGAATCGCAAGAATTGACTGAACCATTGGAGCAAGCATTAAAGAGTGTGTCCGATTTAATGGAAATATGGCAGTTTTTGGAAGCCAATGATATATCTGATTCCTTTTATTTTGATTTTGGTTTGTTCAAAAATTTGGATTATTATTCAGGAATTATTATTGAGGGGTATACCTCGCGGGTTGGCTGTCCGATATTGAGCGGCGGCTGTTATGACAATTTGATAAAGCAATTTTCTGATATGCAAGTATCGGCAGTGGGTTTTGCTTTGGATTTGGATTTTATTTTGCCGGTATTGACAGCACAGAAAGAAAATAGCAAAAGAGAGTTTGTTACAATATTTTCAAAAAAGGGAGTGTGACATGAGTGTAATTGCAATAATCGGGGCCCAATGGGGTGACGAAGGAAAAGCAAAATTTGTAGATTTTTTTAGTCAGGAATGTGATATTGTTGCGCGTTATGGTGGAGGGGCAAACGCCGGTCATACTGTGCATCATAATGGACAGAAATATGTATTTCATTTGGTTCCCAGTGGCGTATTGCATGAAAAAAGCATCGGCCTGATTGGTAATGGAGTAGTTTTAGATTTTGAATATTTTTTGGAAGAAGTCAAAGATCTGGAAGACAGAGGCCTTAGAGTTTTGGATAGAATGTATTTGGCGGACGGGTTGCATTTGATATTGCCATATCACAAAACTATTGATAAGGCAGGTGAAAGTCAATTGGGTGACGATAAAATCGGAACCACTGGTCGGGGTATTGGCCCGGCCTACGAAGATAAAATGGCTAGGCGTGGTTTGCGTTTAGGAGACTTGCACAATCCGGATCATCTCAAGGAAAAATTGGCAAAAATTTGTGAATATAAAGCCCGGCAGCTCAAAGGTATGTTCAATATGGAATTAGAGATGGATCAAGATGAGCTGTTTACAAAGTTGATGTCGTTTTATGAACAAGTGAAAGATCGTATCGTGAATGGTTCATATTTTTTGCAAAGTCACTTAGAGCAGGGAAAAACAGTTTTATTGGAAGGTGCTCAAGCGACTTGTCTTGATATTGATCATGGCACATATCCTTATGTTACATCCAGCAGTCCCACAGTGGGTGGTGTTCTAACTGGTCTGGGGGTTGGTCCGCAATGGCTCGATCATATTATTGGCATATCCAAAGCATACACCACTCGCGTCGGATCAGGCCCTTTTCCCACTGAAGAACTTTCTGCGGTAGGCGATAAAATGCGCAAAGTGGGCAATGAATTTGGAGCCACAACAGGCCGACCAAGACGTTGCGGCTGGCTTGATTTGGAAGCACTGCGCATGGCTGTCAGGGTAAATGGTTTGACTGAGATAACATTTACCAAATTGGATATTTTTTGTGATTTTGAAAGCATTCGTGTCTGTGTAGGCTATCAAAGGAATGGTCAAAAACTAGATTGTTTTCCGTCCCATGGTTTAGAAGACATAAAACCAGTATATGAAGAAATGCCCGGCTGGAAAGAAGACATTTCTGGTGCTCGTAGATTTTCCGATCTGCCGCGCAATGCCCAAAGATATATTGAAAAGATCGAAGATGAAATAGGTATTCCGGTAACATTTATTTCTGTTGGACCGGACAGAAGTCAATCTATCAGCAGATGACAAAGGGTTCTCATCCAGTATGAAAATACAGAAATATGATGTATCTGTCACAGAAGTGGATACAGATTTGTACCAAATTGTGCTGCCGCAGCCTTTTTATGACAACAATTGTGTGTATTGCGTTAAAGATGATGAGCCAACGTTGATTGATACTGGTTATGTGGAGTCCATGGGACACCTTTCCGCTTCATTAAAATATTTGGGCTTGCGGCTGAATAAAATTCAAAATATCATTTATACTCACAATCATATTGATCATATTTCCGGCGGACTTTTATTTCCGGTGTATGCCAAAAATGTTCGTCGTTTTGGATTTCATAAACTGGATATGGTAGATGATTTTTTGTTGTATTTTCATGCTTGGATTCATGAAAATGAGCGGGTGATGCGTCTGGCAGTCCAAGACGCGCAAGAACGGCAAGAGCGTGGTGAAAAAATACGGTCGTATTGGTATGGTTTTTTAGAGCGTTTTGAAACCAAAGACAAAAAACGGGGCGAGCGTTTTATTGAGCTTACCAGGGGACTGAAAGAAGGCGATGTTGTCAAAACAGGAAAATATAGTTTTCAAATCATGGAAACGCCAGGACACAACAAATGGCATATTACGCCGATTGAAAAAAGCCGTAAATGGCTTTTTTCAGGCGATTTGATCATCGGCAATATACCAGCCATATACAATCAATTGGATGGCAATCTTCTTGACTATTACCATACAATGCATAGACTGTTGGGCGGGTACGGACATTTTCGTTTTTTTCCGGGTCATGGTAATATTATCGAAAATCCAGATAAGCGCATTCGGGTTATTTTGCGGACATTGGAAATGATGGAACGCAATGTCCTGAAAAAATTGACTCATAAACCCACTGGCATTATGGCATTGGTAAAGCAAATGATGGGCAATAGCATAGAATCAGACAACCATTTTTTGGTGGCAATCGCGTTATTGGAATCCATTTTGCGCAAATTGATGAAAGAAAAAAAAGTAATTTCCAATTTGTATTACAATGGCTATGAAGAGTTCATGCTTATGTCATAGCCTTAACCACCGCAATGATATTGGTGATAATATGACACAAGCAAAATAGTCCAGTCCTTGGCCACTATTTTGAAATATCATAAAAGCAGCGTTTGGGTGAGACAATCTCACCATCTTTTTTCATCTTGGTAATGAGTTTACTTACTTCATCTTTGGGAAGGTTTGCTTTTTGAGCAATGTCTCCGGGACGCATTGGCTGGCCTTCTTTTTTCAGAGTATCCAAAATGGTTTTTTTCATATCTGCCATACTTTTCTCCTTGGTATTTGCTTGGTTTTTATTTATTATTTGTATTTTATAAAATTTTTACTATAACTATTTTAAGTAAATTTTTCATGCTGTTTTAGATATTTTCCGCCAATATTTTTGGGGC